>JANMKB010000192.1:0-9809 GCA_031371805.1 Blastocatellia bacterium
ACGGTCTTGCAGCGTTTGCCCTGCACGCCATCATACCGATAACGCACACACAGCAAACGTTGCCCATACTGCCCGACAAGGCGTTTGGTTCCTGGCTGGCCTGGCTTGAGTTTCCTGCTCAGCAGCATGAAAGTGAAGCTCCGGGTAAAAACGATCTATTGACAAAAACTATCCGGCTTTACTGAGAGACGGAGGTGAGTATAATACCTGCCCTCAGTTAGAGCAATCATTTTACAACAATACTTCGGACAGTTTTTTGCCTGCAATAAATAAATTGCCACTAGCTTTAGCTGGTGGACAGAGAAGGATAAGTCAGGTAAGGCTTAAGCCGAATTTCTGAACGATCAAATTTTCCTTAGTGCTTTAGCTAAAGCTCTGCGGACAGAGAAATCTTTTAGTAAGTTTGGCTCAAGTCTGGGAAGCGAATGTCGCCCCCCACCAGCTAAAGCTGGTGGCAATTTAGCAAACCTTGTTTTTCAAAACTGTCCGAAGCTTTATATAAACAAAGCATATATTACTTATTGAAGGAGGGTTCAGCCTTGCAGGAGGAAGCAATTCAGCGGCCAAAATTACTGGAACAAGTACGCACGACGATCCGGTTACGGGGAATGAGTTATGGGACCGAGCAATCCTATTGCGACTGGATCAGGCGTTACATTTTCTTTCATGACAAACGTCACCCAAAAGAAATGGGAGCGCCGGAAATCCGCGACATTCTGGCGCATTTGGTGACCGCCAGAATGTCTTCCGGCTCAAGGTCTTCGTAATCTGCCAATATCTCTTCGTTTGTCATCCCTGAACTCAGTAACTCAAGAATGACTTCCACGGGATAACGCAACCCGCGAATCACAGGCCTGCCGTGACATATTTCAGGATCAGTTATAATCCGGTCTATCAGTTTCATATCGTTCCTCCAATACTCGGAAACATATCACGATCACCAACCAGCCGATGATGGCGCAACGCTGACCGGCGTTCGGCACATCGTCAGCAAATAACGGAGCAAGGCGCGAAAAGTCTCCCGCCAGCAACTAAGGATCAGCAGCTTCACGATTCCTCGCTTCGGAGCAAAGGCTTTTTCGTGTATTGCGCGGGCACAGACACAATGTCAGCGGTCAGCGTCGCGTCGCGCTGGCGTTGACCTACGAGGCGAACGTAGCCAAGATAGTCACCACGATCAGCTTCGAGCGCCTTGATCTCTGCTTCATTGTCAGGGGCTATCACCCTGTGCCAGTCCAGCCAGCGTTGCCAGCCAGCGGGCATGGTATCGGCCAGATCAATGTTCATAATCCCTGCTCGCTCCCAATGCCTGCGCCACCAGGCCGCCGAATGCAGGCACCACATGCTCGGTTCCCACCACGCTTGCAGGTGAGCGGGAACTGCGCCCTCAATCTCCCGCATCAGTCCCGCCCCTGCGATCCCCACCTGGCCTCCTGGCTTCACAAACCGTACGAGATAGTTCAGGTACAGGTCATCCGTCCCGAAGTAAATGAAGGAATCAAGACAGACGATGGCGTCGAAAAACTCTTCGGCGAACGGCAACGATCGGGCGTCCGCGTGAATTGGAAACACGCCATCCTCAACCCCGGCATCGCGGATTCGCTGAATGTTTTCGGAGGCGCTGAACCACAGGTCGGTGGCCCACACTTGCACGCCAAATTCGCGGCGCAGGAAGATGGACGACATGGCTCGCCCGCATCCGAGGTCCAGCACCCGCATACCGGGCCGCAAATCCAGCGACTCTACCAACCACTCGGTCAGCCACAGCGCATTGGCACCGCCGCTGGCACTGGCGATAACCCATTCGGGATGGTACTTGGAAGAGCGGGGAAATCGGTTGGAGATGAGTCGTTTGTCCAAAGTCATGTGAATATTACTCGGCGAACTTTACTCGCGCGTAATGAAATTATCTGTATTGAACAGCACCCGCGCTTCGGTCAGCGCGACTTTTTCATAATTGCCCCTGGCTTTATTCTATGATTTGTTTCGTTTCTTAGCTTCCAAACTGAATTTTTGTAGCAACCAGTCTAAGACAGCTTCCTGGTCATGAATCATCGCTCGTCGAATTTGCGCCAGCAGGTGATTCCGATCTGGTTTTGGCAAAGCCGTATTTTGCAATCCTTCTTCGCACTCGTCACAAATAATCCAAATAGATGTTACGTCGCCGGAACGTGGTCGTAGCCGAAGCAGAACAGACCTCGTAGGTCTGGTTTCCCAAACATCACTGGCTATGGCCCCACACATGGAACACGCTTTGATTTCAGTTTCCCGATCAGCCATCGCGGATAGTGCTAATATTCGACGCATAGTTTCTCTTTGCTTCGTCGCGTAGCTCCGAAGTGGCTTTTTCATGTTGGCTCCTTGTAAGTCTAGACGCGGTCTAACGTCACGCTAGACCCGCGCCCATCCTGTAACAAAGCTCGCTCATTTTGTTTTATTCGAAAGATATGTAGCCAACGTAGCAGAAAGTCCTACGATTAACTCTGCTTCATACATTTCCGGGTCTCGCCCCTCACGTAAGTGGCGACCGTGTTCTGATGCATACCCCCAAGCTTTTACCACGACTTGGTCAAGAGGGGCTGGGAGTAAACCCTGATGATTTTTGAGCAATTCTCCAAGAGTTGGTTTTGGATCACCGCAAACATCGCGTGCAATACATTCTAAAGCAGCCATAGCATGTTGTATCGCACCAGTAATATCAGGCTCTGGCCGCCGTGATAAATCTTGCAATGCTTGGTGAATTTCACTTTTAGCAGTCAGCCGACCAGTTTCGTCAAGTACTTCTTTTGCTCTATTAACTGCATCTTCAAAAGATTCAGACCCTCTGACTTGTAATACACCCTCGACCAATTGCCAGCCGATTCCTTCTTGTCGAAAATACTTATTCAGTTCACGTTCAAAATATTGCGGTTGATAGTCGTTTTGGCCATAGCCGGGATTCTCAGAAAGCTTTGCCAATTCTTTGTAAATCTCTTCGACTACATCATAACTTTGAACCATTCACAATTATCGATTAAGTAACTGACCTCCTCTGCAATACTTGGACGTTCAGACCAGTTATTCGGATCAGGGCGCTTTCTCAAAACTAAGCAAACCACAATTCGCAATGGTTTCGGAGTGAGTCCTGACTCATCTGCAAGTTTGGGTAAAACATGCCTGAACTCAGTTGGTGCATCTTGCCGAACGGTTATTTCGGCATCTGTCACAGAATACCCAAATCGCTCTGAAAATCTGTCTTCACTACTCATATCTTTTATTACTGACAGCAGAGTACGTATTTCTCATAAACGAACGACCTGCCCCGCTCGCCCTTACTCTCGCGTAATGAAATTGTCCGTATTGAACAGCACCCGCGCCGCCGCAGTTAGTGCGGCGGATTGCGCTTCGGTCAACCCAGCTTTCACTAATTCTTTATTGACCATCGAAGCCGCAGATTGAGTATTAAAGTTTTGCACTTGCCGTTCGACGTAACTGTGCAAGGCGGCGAGTTCCGTGGCGCTTGGCGGACGGCTAAAACACAACGCAAATGCCTGCTTCAATCGCGCATTCAGTGTAGCGGTAAATTCACCGGGAACTTCGCGCACCAGCCGCGCCGTTAAGCCTTGCGCGATTTCTAAAAACGCCGGATCGTTCGCCAGCGTCAACGATTGCAATGGCGTATCGGAGCGTTGCCGTCGCGTGCAGACGGTTTGAAAATCGGGTGAATCAAATGTCGTGAGCAAGGGATACGGCGCACTGCGAAAAAAGAACGTATACAAGGCGCGGCGAAAACGCTCGGCTCCGGTTGCGGCAATCCAGTTCTTTCTGTTTTGCGTGAAGGCGTAAACTCCTTCAGGCTGCGGTGGACGCACGCTGGGGCCGCCGATGCGTGGGTTGAGCAAGCCGCTGGCGCTCAACGCGGCATCGCGGACAATTTCAGCTTCGACGCGGAAGCGTTCCTGTCGCGAGAGTAAAAGATTGCGCGGATCAGAAGTAGATGCTGGATTGAAGTTCGATGTCTGGCGGTACGTCGCGCTAGTGACGATTAGGCGGTGCATCGCTTTTAAAGACCAATTCGCGGTTCGGGGTTCGCGGTTCGCAGATTTCTGCGGAGTAGACTGCGAACTACTGACTTCTGACTGCGAACTGCGAACTGCGAACTGCGAACCGCCTTCTACAAAGGTATTCGCTAACCAATCCAACAATTCAGGATGCACGGGAGGCGTTCCCTGCGTTCCAAAATCTTCCTCAGTTTCGACAATGCCGCGCCCGAAATAACGCATCCAGAGGCGATTCATTGTAACGCGAGGAGTGAGCGGATTTTTTGGATCAACCAGCCACTTAGCGAGATCAAGGCGCGTGCGCGAATTGTTTGTTTCAGGCAACGCGGGAGCGATAGCGCTGATGACGTTGGGTTGCAGGAGGCCTACGGTTTTATCAGGGCGCGTGAAATCGCCGCGTGTAAAAATGTACGAATTACGCGGCACATTTACGTCGCGCATGACCATCGCCATTACGGCATTGCCAGCTTGCTTTTCGCGCACGGCAAGTGCGGAGGCGAAGCCGTTCGCTATCATCGTTTGCTGTTCGGGTGAGCGTGCGTTGAGCGGGAGTTTCAAGGCTTCAAGCAAAGCTGCTCCACGCGCATCGTGCGGCGTTTCCGTAGCGATTTCGAGCTTAAAATGACCGATGCCGCTGCTCGCATTTGCTTCGTGTCGCATGACGAATTGAATTTGTCGGCTGCCAAATTCTTTTGGCTTGGCATAGACAAACACGGCTTCGTGCGCCTGGTTTGCAGTTAGCGACCAGCCTGTCCGACGATCTCCATCAGCAGCGGAACCCGCTGGAAATTCTACTTGTTCATCATCCGCAAAAACTTCCTGAAACGGATGCCGTCCACCTTCGCTATCAATAAAAAACTCGCTCAAGACAAATGAGCCGTCCGCCGCTAAGCCGGGGCCATTTTTTGGCAACGATTCATGTGGCATCACGCGCAGACGCACCGCAGCAACACGCGTCGAATTAATTCTTACTAAAATTCTATAAGCGTCATTTACCGATGCGTTGGATGTGATCAAAAACGAGCCATCAGGCAAGCGTTGCAATTTGCCAGCGGCTTCGGTGTCGAATTTTACGGGATCAAACGAAACCCATTCTACTTCTTTTTTCGGAGCCGTGACGGCAGGATTTTTTTCAAGCCGCGCAATTTCCAGCTTTTCCCAATTGCCTTGCTTCAACTCACCTTGCGGCATGTTGCGTCGCGCTTCGGCGGGTTCGGCATTTGTTTCAGGTTTGCCGAACATTTCACCGCGTTGGACGGTCACGGTTGGGCCTTGATTGTTGACATCCATCGTCGAATTAAAGAACGCGAGCATCTGGTAATACTCTTTGTGTGTGATGGGATCGAATTTGTGCGTATGACATTGCGCGCAACCGACAGTCAAGCCCAGCCACACTGCGCCAGTAGTGCTGACGCGATCCATGACCTGTTCGACGCGGGCTTGCTCAGGATCTACGCCGCCTTCTTCGTTGATGACGGTGTTGCGATGAAAGCCGGTGGCTACAAGTTGTGATTTGGTGGGGTTGGGCAATAAATCTCCCGCGAGTTGTTCGAGAGTGAATTGATCGAAAGGCTTGTCTTCATTGAGCGCCTGAATTACCCAATCGCGGTAAGGCCACATCACGCGCTCGCCATCAATCGTGTAACCATTCGAATCAGCATAGCGCGCCTGATCCAGCCAATGTCTTCCCCAGCGTTCACCGTAATGCGGACTGGCGAGAAGTTTTTCGACTAAAGCGGAATAGGCTTTGTCCTGATTTTTACTGAACGCGATGACGAATTCTTCGACTTCGTTTGGTGGTGGTAGTAGTCCGACTAAATCAAGTGATAAGCGGCGAATTAACGTGCGCGGATCAGCCTGCGGCGAAGGTTGTAATCCTTCTCGTTCGAGCCGCGCCAGAATAAAGTTATCAATTCCGTTGTGTACCCATTTGGTATTTTTGACGGCAGGCGGCTGAATCGCGGCGAGTGGCTGAAATGCCCAATGCCCCTGATATTTTGCGCCCTGCTCAATCCAGCGCCGCAACAGCGCGGCTTCGGCGGGCGTGATAGCGCCTTTGCTGGCAGTAGGTGGCGGCATGACTTCGCCAGCTTCGTGCGAAGTCACACGGCGCAGTAATTCACTCTCGTCCGGCTTACCCGCAGTGATCGCACGATAGCCACCACGATCTTTGGTAGCGCCTTCAAACGTGTCAAGCCGCAATCCCCCCTTGCGATTTTTGTCATCCGGCCCATGACAATAAAAACATTTGTCAGAAAGGATCGGACGAATGTCCCGATTGAATTGCACGTCCTGCGCCGCCGCCACAGGGAGGGTTGCCGACCAGCCTAACCAAATTACAATCGCAAACAAAAGCAGGCTCACACAAAGTTTTAGAGGTTTCATAGCAGACTCATCATTACTGTCAATCATTCAAAGCGCTACGGTACGAGGAGCCGTAGCGACTCGGTTATTACGCAGCGGACAGTCAATAAAAGTACCAGATCGCTACCGCTCACCGTACTGTACCGAGCAGTCTCGAACTAAACAATCGCTTTCACCACATTTCCACTCACATCCGTCAACCGAAAATCTCTGCCCTGGAATTTGTACGTTAATTTCAGATGATCTATCCCCATCAGATGTAAAATCGTGGCGTGTAAATCGTGCACGTCTACAGGGTTTTTCGCAATGTTGTAACCTAATTCGTCGGTCTCTCCGTAAGCGGTTCCGCCCTTGACGCCGCCGCCTGCCATCCACATTGAAAAGGCTCTGGGATGATGATCGCGTCCGAATAATTTTGATCCGTTACGCGCTTCGTTCACCGGAGTTCGGCCGAATTCTCCGCCCCAGATCACCAGCGTTTCATCCAGCAAGCCGCGTTGTTTCAGGTCAGTTAATAAAGCGCCGATGGGCTTGTCAACCAACCTCGTAGTGCGCGGCAAAGCAGAAACAATATCAGTGCTGACGCCGTTGCCGTGATGATCCCAGCCCCAATGATAAAGCTGAACGAAACGGACTCCGCGCTCAACTAAGCGGCGCGCTAACAAACAATTATTGGCAAACGAAGCTTGTCCGGGTTGCGTTCCGTAAGCCTCATGCGTTTCCGGTTTTTCTTTTGCAATGTCGGTTAATTCCGGCACGCTGGTTTGCATCTTGTACGCCAGTTCATAAGCCGCAATCCGCGTCGTAATTTCGGGATCAAGAACTTTTTGTTGATGTGTTTGATTCAGGTCACGAATCGCATCCAGCGTTTGTCGGCGCACATCGGACGTTACTCCATCAGGATTGGACACGAACAAGACCGGATCACCTTTCGAGCGAAATTCTACGCCCTGATGCACCGTCGGTACGAAGCCGCTGCCCCAGCAGGATTTCCCGCCGTCGGGTTGATTATCGCCGGACAGCAACACGACAAATCCGGGCAGGTCTTTATTTTCAGTTCCCAAGCCGTAACTCAGCCACGAACCCATGCTCGGACGCCCGACAATTTGATGTCCGGTGTTCATGAAAATCTGCGCGGGAGCGTGATTAAATTGCGTCGTGTACATCGAACGAATAATCGAAATGTCGTCGGCGTGCTGGCTCAAATGCGGGAGCAAGCTGGAAATCATCTGCCCCGATTTTCCACGCGGCTTAAATTCAAATGGCGTCCCTAATAATTTCGGTACGCCTTTGGTGAAGGCAAATCTTTCGCCTTTTAAATACTCCGCCGGACAATCCTGACCATCGTATTTTTGGAGTGCAGGTTTGTAATCGAAAAGCTCCAATTGCGACGGTGCGCCTGCCATAAACAAATAAATTATGTGCTTTGCTTTCGGCGCATGATGCTGAATTTGCTGGGCAAAAAGCTTGTCGCTCATTAAGGCAGCCAGTGCAGTGGAGCCAATGCCGAAGCCTGCCTGTTGGAAGAAATGACGGCGGGTAATGTTTTGTAATGATGAGTTCGTCATAAAATTTTACGATCTAAAAACGTCCGACAATGCTGCCAGCTTGTCGGCAAATTAACAAATCCACAGTTTTCATCGAAGCCTGATTCTGCCCCACTGGTTCGACAAGCTGGCAGCTTAGCGAACTTCTGCTACGCCAGAATTTGCTTTACGACATTTCCATGAACGTCGGTCAGGCGAAAATGTCGTCCCTGAAATTTATACGTCAGGCGCGTATGATCAATGCCTAAGCAATGCATTAATGTCGCATGCAGGTCGTGAACGTCTACGGGGTCGCGCACGATGTTGTAACTAAAATCGTCAGTCTCGCCGAACGTCATTCCCGGCTTGATTCCGCCGCCTGCCATCCAGATGGTGAACGCTCGCGGATGATGGTCGCGCCCGTAATTATCTTCCGTCAACTTGCCCTGCGAATACACCGTGCGCCCGAATTCCCCGCCCCAAATCACCAGCGTATCATCCAGCATGCCGCGCTCTTTTAAATCCATCAGCAGCCCCGCCGTCGGTTGATCGGTGTCACGCGCCTGATTGCGAATTTGTTTGGGCAATTCTCCGTGCTGATCCCAACCGCGATGCATGAGTTGAATAAAACGAACTCCGCGTTCTGCGAGCCGCCGCGCCAATACGCAATTTGCCGCATACGTTCCGGGCTTGCGAGCTTCGGGGCCGTAACGCTCAAAAGTTTTTTCCGGCTCTTTGGAAAAATCTGTTAGTTCAGGCACAGACGACTGCATCCGGTACGCCATCTCGTATTGCGCAATGCGCGAAGTGATTTCAGGGTCGCTCGATTCCTGTTGCTTGATTTGATTGAGCCTGGATAAATCATCCAAAAACCTTCGCCGCGCTTCATTGTCAAGGCCGGGAGGGTTCGATAAATATAGCACCGGTTCACCTGCCGAACGAAATTTCACGCCAGCATAATTCGACTGCAAAAATCCGCTACCCCATAAACGATCATAGAGCGGCTGATCATTGGTATTCCCTGTCCCACGCGAGAGCAAAACAATGAAGGCTGGTAAATCTTTATTCTCGCTGCCTAACCCGTAAGACAACCACGAACCAATGCTGGGGCGTCCGGCGAGTTGAAATCCCGTCATCAAAAATGTCGCTGCTGGATCGTGATTGATCTGTTCGGTGTGCATTGATTTGATAAACGTCAGGTCGTTCGCGATTTTTGCCGTGTGCGGCAATAGTTCGCTGAGCCACGCGCCGGATTTGCCGTGCTGCGCAAATTTAAAAAGCGACGGAGCCGTTGGGAAGCTGGATTGAAAGGCCGTCATCCCCGTCAAACGCTGCCCGTTGCGAATGGATTCCGGCAAATTCTGTCCACGATATTTTTCGAGATGTGGCTTTGGATCAAAGAGGTCAAGTTGCGACGGAGCGCCGGATTGATACAGATAAATCACCCGTTTCGCCTTTGGTGCGAAGTGCGGCAAAACCACTTTATCATCGGCGAGTCCGTCTTGTTTGAGCAGTGACGTAAGCGCGGCAACTCCGACGGCGGAATTGCGCAGGAAGTAACGGCGAGTGAGATTTAATTGCTGTGACGAATTCATATTTTAAAATGTCCGACAAGGCTGCCAGCTTGTCGAAAATCCTGCGAGAGAGAAACTTATCTTGAAAACTGTGCCCTTTGTAAATTTGCCGACAAGCTGGCAGCCTTGTCGGACATTTTTAGTCCCGCGTAATCACTTCATCCAAATTCAAAATCAAACTGGCCAGTGTCGCGTAAGCCGCTAATTCATTGGCGTTCATTGATGAATCAGATTTCTTCTCGCCAACTTTTAGCAGCCGTTGCGCTTCTTCCGGTTTGCTCTCAAATCGTTTAAGTTGTACCTGA
>JANMKB010000696.1:0-4233 GCA_031371805.1 Blastocatellia bacterium
CGGTTAAGTTCGCGTACAAGCTGGCTAATATTTTTTGGCGTGAAACCAGCGCGCGGCTCCGTGGCCTGGACGGCGGCTCCATCGCCCACCATCACTTGTAAATTTCCGAGCGGCGCATCCTGGGGAATTTGCAACTCAAAGCGTTCGACGTATTCGCCACCGCCTTCAGTCCGCGCAAAAGCCTGTAATTGAATGGTCTCGCCGCGTTTGACCTCGCTGCGGCTGACCCAGAGTTTTTCCAAGCGTCCCGTGCTGCGCGAGTCACGTGAGGTAATATCCAGCGAGATTTTTTCCAGCTTTAAATCTTTGAAGCCGCTATTGAAAAGTACGGCAATCGGTTGCGCAATGGCGAACACGGTGGCGAGCGGCGCATTTGCTGACGATGAAATTCTATTTTCGATTTTGATTTCAGGTTGATCTTTGAGCTTAATGCTGGCGCTCAATTGCAAGGTCGAATCACCCAATTGCCGCTCCGTTCCAGTGATGGTTGAGAGCGTCGTAATTTGCATCAGCAGAGGTGATAAAAATTTATCGTTCACGATCTCGAATTTGTAATTCCGGGCTTCACCGCGACTGGTTTTCAAGTTGATTTCAACTGGAATCATGGCGGGAGCAGCACCCAGTTCACCATAAATGCCCGTGGCCCGATCACCGCGCATTGTACCGACCATCGCGGTGGGCTTAGCCAATTTGAAGGAGTTGGCAACGTTGGGCACGACGATCACGACTTCGCCTTCATTCATCGGCCATTCCGTGACACCAGCCGATAAAAACGGATGTCCGAAAGCATAAATTTTATTGCCATTACGATGCGTCACAGTGCCAGCGGCGGCCAGCGAAAAATCCCCACGGACAAGTGGCACCACAATGGTCGAACCTGGCTTCAGCGTGTTCGCGTCCGCTTTGCTGAGTGGAGTAATAGCGGCGGCGCTCGCGGCTCCGGCCACAGGCAAAAATCCCAATGTCTGAAATTGTGGCGCGAATCTTTCAATAACTTCGGGCGCGACTCCGGTAATTGCCAGCGGCGTTGCGATTGGTCGCAGCACGGTTCCGCCAACCCCGGAAACATTGGTCGTAATAGTTTTTGGCGGGTTCACAAAAGCCGCAAATTCTAGCGAAGTTTCGTTGAAGGAAATTTCTGAAAACGAAATCGGGCGCGGCTGATCGGGAGTTTTGAGTTCGCCCTGCTTCTGCTCGAAAATATTCACCATGTCCTGAATTGGAGTCACGCCGCCAATTGCTTCTTTGGAAAAATTGTAGGCAAAGGCAATTGCGCCTACCAGCTTGCCATCAATATAAACCGGGCTGCCGCTCATTCCGGCAAACACGCCTGTGCGGTCGGTGTCAGGGCCGAGCAGCTTAACGATAATTGCACTTTGTCGGGGATTATTGAAGCCTTCCAAAACACCGAGAATTTCCAAATCAAAGGCCTTTGGCTCGCTGCCTTCAAACACTGTGTAGGCCACTGCGCGCATGCCTTTTTTCACCTCGGCCAGCGGGTAAAATTCCTGGGTTTGTGGAGCGCGAACGGCAGCTTGTGAAGCTTTGGTTTTTGTATTTTGTCCAAAAGCAGAAACGGTCAGGGCGACGAGCAGGAGCAAAGAAAGCAGGCGGTTCATATTTTGTTGGTTACCTCTTCACTGCGCTTACCGGAGATTCGACAAACTTTCCGGTTTGGCGTAGTTTTATCATCAGGTGCGCAGTTAAATACCATAAATTTTTTATCGCAGCAGACAACCACAAACTGGAAAATTTGTCGCATATCTGAGGCAGCAATATATCATATTCAAAAGCGGAGTTGGGCAATGATTGCGATTATTCAGGCAGGCGGACAGAGTTCACGCATGGGCGAAGATAAAGCGTGGATTGTCATTAATGGTCGTCCAATGATCGAACACGTCATAGCGGCGGCACAAAAAATTACTACCGCCATCGCTGTCATCATCAATCCGGCAAATCCTGACCGCAAAAAATATGAAGCTTTGGCGGAGAGTCTGAGCGCAAATTTAATGCACGATTTGCACGATCATCGTGGGCCGTTGGGAGGGATCGAAACTGGTCTGCAATTTTGCGGCGCAGAAAAATCTGCGTTGATCCTCGCATGCGATTTGCCTTTTGTAAGCACAGAATTTCTCCGGCTCTTACAACAAATTCATCAAACAGAAAATTCTCTTTTGACCGTTCCGCTGGATCAGGCGGGTCGTCCGCAAATGCTCGCGGCAATTTATTCCCCTGCCTGTCTGCCACACGTTTCAGACCTGCTGGCAGGCAATGAATTAAAAGCCAGATTGTTATGCCAGCGTGTCAAAACGAGGCTGGTGGATTTTAGTGAATATTCATATTTACCCGAGGCTGAGAAATTTCTCGTCAACCTTAACACGCCGGAAGAACTGCAAACAGTTGCCTCAAACGCCTGATGCCTGTACGATTCCTCTTAACGAAAGAACATTAAGCAACCTTAACAAGGAGAAAAAAATTATGTCCGTAGCTAAAGTAACAGAGATTATCGCCTCATCAAATAAAGGGTTTGACGATGCTATTTCCAGTGGCCTCAAACGTGCGAATAAAACGCTGCAAAACGTCAAAGGCGCATGGATCAAGGATCAAAAGGTGATTGTCGAAAAAGGTAAGATCGTCGAATATCGCGTCACAATGCGCGTGACATTCGTGCTGAAAGATTAAGCTCTCTTGATCTCTAAAAAATAAAGCCACTGCGCAGGATGATCCCAGCCAGTGGCTTTATTTTTTAGACTACTACCGCGCCAACTAAAGCAGCGCGATATCGAATTGCTCCTGATGTACCGCCGGATCACTCTTGATCGTGACGACGCCGTTGAAATGCGATTCGATGTCTACAAATATTTCCTGCTCAGTTGTGCGTAAAGCTTTGGCAACTTCGGGGTTGACGCGCAAAATAACTTCGCCGGGATTTTCTTCGTGTTTGGCAATGCGTCGCACTTCAGCCAGCAATTCATAGCAAATTGTCTGCGGGCTTTTGACCATACCACCGCCACCGCAATACGCACAGGGCGTACAAAGCGTGCGCTCCAATGATTGCTTGACGCGTTTGCGCGTAATTGCCACGAGGCCGAAATCATTGAATTGCAAAATCTTCGAGGGCGATTTGTCGTGGCGTAATTCCTGCTCCAGTGCCTGGTAAACGCGCTGTTTATTACGGCGCTCTTCCATATCAATGAAATCAAGAATAATGATTCCGCCCAAATCACGCAGCCGAATTTGCCGCGCAATTTCTTTTGCCGCTTCGAGGTTCGTTTTGACAATGGTGTCTTCCAAACGATTCGAGCGCCCGACGAATTTACCCGTATTGACGTCAATCGCTACCAGCGCTTCGGTTTGATTGATGACGATGTAACCGCCGGATTTTAACCACACGCGTGGCTTGACAGCTTTGTCAATTTCCGCCTGCACGCCGTATTCATCAAGGATGGAAGTTTCTTTTGTGTAAAGTTTGACGCGATGAATAAGTTTGGGCGCAAAGCGATTGACAAAATCTACGATGCGTTCGTATTCGAATTCACTGTCTACGCGAATCGCAGTGAAGTCTGATGAAAGCTGATCGCGGAGAATGCGCTGAACTAAATCCAGATCACGATGCACAACCGAGGGGGCTTTGGAGCGATCCGAACGCCGCCGCATTTCGCTCCACGTGCGAGCCAGATACCCAACGTCATCACGCAACTCTTCAATCGTGCGTCCGCCGGCTGCTGTCCGAACAATAAATCCGCCGGGAATATTGTTTTCCGCCCGCAACTGATTGAGTGTACGCTTGAGCCGCAGGCGTTCTTCGTCCGTGCCAATTTTACGTGATACGCCAATATGCTCGACGGTTGGCATATACACCACATAACGGCCTGGTAAAACTACGTGTGAAGTAATGCGCGCACCTTTTTGCCCGATTGGCTCTTTGGCAATTTGCACTAGAACTTCCTGGCCTTCGCGCAACAGATCAGAAATCACCGGACGAGCCGAGCGTGGTGCCGCGGCAGAACGAGAAGAGAAACCATTCTCCGGCTGACGTTCCTGTGGCTCCTTCGCTTCACTTTCCAGCGGTTTCACTTCTTTAGTTTCAGTCTCCTCAGGCGAAAGTGTTTCATCATTGGCTGGACGACGGCGGCGGCCACGTCCGCCCCGTCGCGTCGCAAATTCAGCCCGTGTTTTTTTCCCGCGCACACTGGCTTTGGCATCAGCAATCGGCGCAATTTCATCAGTCAG
>JANMKB010000750.1:0-4882 GCA_031371805.1 Blastocatellia bacterium
CGCGCACTGTACCCGCAATATGGCGAAGACCTTTTCCGCGTGCCGTTACCGGGATCAGAGAACGCTCCTCCGGTGGTGTTACCTGACGATGCGCGGATGGCTTTTGTCGCGACCGATGTTAAAGACTTGCTCTATCCTTCGCGTTCGTCGCGCAATCAAATGGGTAGTACATATTCTTATTTTGATCAGAGATTGAAAGACCCATTTTATCGGTTCAAACGGATTTTTTCAGTCAATTCAATCAACTTTCTGAAAGCGTATGAAGAAGTTGCGGCACGTTCCGTCGCCTATTCTACCTTGCTGATAAATCAATTCTTTCGAGGAAGAATTGATGTCACTCCTGAAAAAACGACCGATGCGCAAACTGTTCGCTTAATCATTCGTAATCTGGGCAAGGAACCGCTGACAGGAACGTTTCAGTTTTACTATGACGCGAAGGACGGAATGCGCTACCGCGTCGCCGGAATCGAAAAGCAGGTTTCCAATTTTTTACCAACCAAAGCGGATGACCCGAAAGATGGAATTCTCTTTGAATTTGTGTTGCCACCATTCGGTCTAGAACCAGCAGAACGCGGCAAATATCTCTTAACTTTTTATGGAGTTCAGGGACAAGACAGCGCCGAAACTGGAAATGTAACAGTGTTGGCGCGCCCTTTTACTACACCTTTGCCGGGGAGTGGCGTGTTGTATTTAGCAGGGCTAGACAAAGACGGGCGTGAACATCATTTCAAAGTGGATAGTAATGGAACTCAGCCCGTAAGCACCTTCGATCCTTTCAGTGCTGGGTTGCCAGATGATTTTTATCCGCACAAGCCATATGTTCTTAAACAGGTAGAATACAATAATACGGGATATCGGGTTCGTTCACTTTCGATGTACACCCGACGCAATTCATTGACGTATGCAAATAATTTTGTCGCGCTTGGGCAGGGAGCTTTACAACAGTCGGGGGAAATCGGTCAATTTTTTCAGACTCAATGGACAGCCAGCTCTACGAATCCTGCAATTGGAGATTTCATTTTTGGATATACGAATCGCTTTCAGTTGGCGTGGATTCGGTATTATCGCGGAGCGAATGGGCAACAACTATCTCAGCAGGGCGCGATTCCTTTGCCGCAATTTACTGGAGGAGATGGGAAAACATATGCTTTTCCAGAGATGAACGGGGGAAACCACCTCGCCGGAGATGGTCTCACGTTAGGTCCCTTCTATGCTGGAGTTGTTGATGTCGGAACTGGAGATAATCAAAATTATTCAGGAATCAGAACCTTGCACAGCGCCTATCTAAAGCTCACTTTAGGAGAGACTCCAACAATTAGTATTGAGGTGAAGGGCGATCAGGTCTCGACACAGGAGAGTAGAGTCAATAAGTTAGAATACTCTCGTGAGATTGGTCGTGTCGAAACGACGCCTCCTTGTTTTATTAACTCTAGCGGACAAAAGGGCGTCACTGTTTTCTCAGGTCCAATTACCGAGTCACTCAGCGATACCATATCAAACACACGTAGCGTCATCAGCAATTGGGTGGGTTCATTCAAAGGCACTCCGCTCAAATATACATATAGTATTGAGAATAAAGTCATCACAAGGTCGGCAAGTACAAGTTATAGTGCAGGGACTGGATCGGGGGCAACAGGATGTCCTACCGGCTGGTATCATGTCGGAATCAATGCTGATACGGATTTTTATACAGAACATACGACCACTCACATTTTTTCTGACGGCTCGTTGGTGAGCCATGATTTAGGGCTATTCGATCGAGGCGTCGGTAAGAACGGAACTTTGAATTATAGCTATACTGGGGAAGGTCTTTTGCCGCCATATAACTGGGATAATAAATCGCCGCCTTTTGAGTCTGATGGAATAATTGCTAACAGTCGGTTTTTGCTGACGGATAAGGTATCTGATCTGATTTATAGCAAGAAAAGCGATTACTATTTTAGAGGTTATCGTTTCAACGTAGACATTGGGTATGTCGCGGATTCATCTCCGTTGGGCGAAGTGTTTTTTGCCACGAAGGATTTGAAATTCATCGTTCACGAACCATTGAATATGCCGCGTGTGAAAATTCCGCCGAATATAGTAAAGCTGGTGGCGGCACTCTGGCTATAGTCCTAAGTTTCGATTTCATCAAAATTTGTTTCATCAAAAAAAGTGTTGCGATTAATCAGCATAGGAAAATTCGTTCAGATTCAACATCACACGGCATAAATTCGTTAATCCATAACGACGAGCAAAAGTTTTGTATTTTTGCAACTCCGATTTTGTTGGTGTGCGTCCAAGTGCAAGCCAACTAGCTCGTTCAATTTGCCTTACTAAATTACTTGGAAATTCTTTTTCTAACCGTTCTGCAAAGTGCTGTGATTGCGTAATCATAAAACCATTGTTGAGCAATGCCAGCGCTTGCAGCGGCGAGAGGCTTTCGTTGCGTTTGTCTACGCGCATGGACGGGTCGGCGCAATCCAGCGCGGTCATCCACGGTTGCGTTTGCGAGCGCACAATGAAGCGATAAATCGAACGCCGCCACGTTTTGCTGTCGTTCGGATCAGCCAGCCCATATTCGTAATGCGGCGAATGTTCGGGATGCTCGACGACGAAATCCTGCCAGCCTGCGCCGCCCATTGTCAGATCAAGCTTCCCTGTGACTGCGAGAACGGAATCGCGGATGGCTTCGGCTTCGAGCTTGCGGCGATTTTGCCGCCAGAGCAGTGAGTTGTCAGTGGTCGGCGGTTGGTGGTCGGTGGTCGGTTGACTCGTTTGCCGATAGGTCGCGCTCATCACGATGAGTTTGTGTAATTTTTTGAGTGAGCCGCCGCTGTCACGAAATTCGGCGGCGAGCCAGTCCAATAATTCTGGATGCGAAGGCTTCGCGCCGTTACGCCCGAAATCATTGGGCGTCGTCACGAGTCCTGCGCCGAAATGATATTGCCAGACGCGGTTGACGATGCTGCGCCACGTCAGCGGATTTTCTTTATCTGTGATCCAATGCGCGAGCGCGGCGCGGCGTTCACCTTCGGGAGCGTCTTTGGAAATTGCAAAACGCGCAGGCTGAAAATTCAACATTGAGAGCGCACCGGGACTGACTTCGTTTTTCGGCGTAGTCACTTGCCCACGCGCCAGCACATAAATCGGACGTGGCTTGCCTCCACTTTCTCCCGTACCGGTGAACATGCCTGTGCCGTAATGTACCGTACCTGCATACACAATTTCAGGTTTGGGAAATTTAGATAATTCGGTGCTGAGATGCGCGAGTTCGAGGTTGTATTTATCGCGTTCGGCGCGTGTTTCCGGCTTCAACTTAGCGTCTACGATTTGGGCGCGTTTGGTTTTTAGCTCGTTAACTTCAGTTGTGTTATTTAGTTTTTTTGCAGCCTCAGAAATTTGCGCGTCGAGCTTTACAACTGCTTCGCCAGCTTCCTTCGCGGCGTCACGTTCGATGACTCGTTTACGTTCGGCGAGGTCGCGTTGACGACCTTCAAGCTGATTGAATTTCTGCGTCAGCGCCGGATCGTTGGGGAAATATTTTTTGTCGGCTCGGTCGAGCGCAGCAAAGACAGATTGCAACGAATAATAATCGTCCTGCGTGATGGGATCGAATTTGTGATTGTGGCATTGGGCGCAATGAACGGTGACGCTGGTGAATGTGCCGATAGTGTTGGCTACCATATCGTCGCGGTCGAGGTGACGTGCGATTTTGCCGTCAATTTTTGTTTCCGGCAATTCGGCATGTCCGATGAAATCCCACGGCCCGGCGGCGATAAATCCCAACGCCTGAATGCCGTCGCGTGTGCCGGGATACAAAACATCTCCCGCGATTTGCTCTTCGATAAATTGGGCGTAGGGCTTGTCTTCATTGAAGGCGCGAATCACGTAATCACGATAAGGCCACGCATTCGGTCGCGGCTTGTCTTTGTCGTAGCCGTGCGTGTCGCCGTAATGAACTACGTCAAGCCAGTGCCGCGCCCAGCGTTCGCCATAACGCGGACTGCTGAGCAAATTATCTACCAATTTTTCATAGGATTTTGGATCACGGGAATTTACAAATTGCTGTACCTGTTCAGGCGAAGGAGGAAGTCCGATTAGGTCGAAATACAGCCGCCGAATTAACGTGCGCCGATCCGCTTCGGGAGACATTGATAAGTTGGATTGCGCGAGACGCGCAGAAATGAATTTATCAATGTCGTTTCGAGTTTCGGGTTTTGGGTTTCGGGGAGGAATTGGTTTCGAGTTTTGGGTTTCGGGTTTCGCGGGTTGCGTTGTGGGAAGGGTTGGTTTTTTTATTGGCCGCCAGGCCCAATGCTGCAACCGCTCATTCTCCCCATCGCCCCGTCCTCCATTCGCCGTTTCTCCTTCCGGCCAAACTGCCCCCGCCTCAATCCACGCTTTTATAATTGTGATTTGCGCCGCGCTCAAGCGTTCACCGACCGGAGGCATCTGTTCTCCGTTGGGAGCTGTGATGCGTTGATACAAAATACTGGCGGCAGATTTTCCTGGAACGATGATGGAGCCACGCAACGCAAGAGATTTCGCATCAAGCCGCAACCCGCCGCTTTGTTTTTTCTCGTTGTGACATTGCACGCAATGTGCAGCAAAAATCGGGCGAATGTCGCGGTCGAAAGAAATTTCCTGTGCTGCGAAAACAGGGAAGACCTGATGCAGCGTCAACACACAAAACGCGCCTGCTGCCAGCAGTAAAATTATGATTTTCGGAGTTTGGGTTTGCATGGAACCTTTTCCTGCTATCTTTGTCCAACAAACTGAAGTTTATTGGACGATTCCGCTGAAATTTAATATCCTGCTGCCTGCCCATCCTTACGCGATTCCGAAGCGCCGTAATAAACCTTATTCTTTGCATCAATCATAATCGCCTGATAGCCGCCAT
>JANMKB010000753.1:0-13880 GCA_031371805.1 Blastocatellia bacterium
TACATCTACTGCATAGCTAATTGCTTCAAAGGTATAAAAACTAATTCCTACCGGGAGGATTATATTTAATAGAGGTAGGGAAGATTTAACTCCTGCTAATGCAAATAGGTCATTAAAAGAACCAATAAAAAAATTGTAATATTTGAACCAAGCAAGCATTCCCAAATCTACTGTAAGGCTTGTCAGTAACCATCGTTTTCGAATGGCAGGGCTGGTGCTTTGATAGATTTGTTTAGCAGAGAAAAAATCCCATAAGGTCGAAAAAAGGATAGGTGCAAGTAATAATACGTTCCACCAGGCATAGAACACATAGCTGGCTAATAACAGCACGGCGATTTGCGCTTTGCGCTGCTTTAGCACCGATACCAGAACCAACACAATTAGGAAAAAGATTAAAAATTCCTGCGTCTGAAATAGCATGCCACGGCCCGTATCTGTAGCCCAAACTACTGGGCAGTATAACCTGCGTAAAAAGACTTCAAATCTTCAGCTAGACTTGTTGAAAGCCTGGCTCGTCCCGAAACGTTAGGATGCAGGGCATCGGCAAAATTGCTGTCGTCCAACAAAGTCGAATAATTCTTATAGCTACACTTATATTCCTGGGCGAATTGATTTAGGGTCAGATCAATTTGCCCCGTTAACGTAGTGGATAGCATATTTAAGATACGTGGATGAACGGGCCATACAACTACCATTAACTCGATCTTATTAGCGCGCAAGGAACTCATCAAAGCACGAAGCGCCTTGAGGTTTCTATTACCCTCGGCATAACTCAAGCGTCGCGCCATCGCAATCGTGCTGCTAAGTATCCTTTCTTTGTTGTCCCCGAGTAAGTTGAACTTTAGCATCCAGGGAGATTTAAAATCAGTGGCGATTCCCTCTGTCCGCAACCCTTTTCGCACTATTGCTCGAAATTTACCTTCAGTAAAGAAGAGCGGCAGCGACCTACAGCCTATTAAATATCTTAGGTAACTAGATTCCATGACGGCTTTTTCATTAGGGAGCAAAATATTTTCTAATAACTCTGCTTTTACCGGCGCGGCCATCTTTGCCAGCGCATTGGTGGCGCGATACGCCTGTAGCTTTTCGAATTCAATCTTCTCTTTCTCTGCTGCATTAACGCCAAAGCTCATTACATCAAGGCCAATGACGATAATTTGCGGCTTTCCCGCTGCCAGCGCTGGTTCAAGCATCAGGGCCTCAACGGGAGTTAAACCGACGACTCCCAAATTATATGAAGTTGTGCCATTTGCAAGAATGGTGTCGAGAATATTGGCATCTATTCCTTCTACCGCAATACTTGAACCGATAATTAAATTCGTATCCTTATGCGCTGCAAGTCCGAGGGACGAACAAAAATTATTTATCTCTATTATCCTTTTGGCATCAGATGAAAAGAGTAAAGACTTGCTGACTACCACATTCATGATCGCTAAGTAGCAAAGTAGCGAAATGACCGCTCCCAACAGGAGTTCAAGGCAGGCATTGCGCCAGGCAAAGGGTTTCCAGTTCCTCATTTTGGCCCCTTTACTTCAGTGGATTCATATAAATCCTTGCGTCCCACTCCCTGCTTGATAGCCTTGCGAATAAATGTCCTCATCCCACTATCGGCGGCAGTGACGACACGGCGCAGGTATTGTTCAGGGCGCGCTTTAAAGCAGGTAATGTGAAAATGCTCTTCGCCACCTGGTGGGTGCGGGGAAAAGTAATAATTGGAAACGCAGCATCGTTGTCCTGCCACCTTCACCTGATTAACGGAATGCCAGGAACGGGCATGCGTTTCCATAAGCACGAGCCGATTAAAAAGGCTCGGAATTTCTATTCGCTCTTTGACCCGCTCATCCCACAATTCGAGGTTTCCCCCATTCTCAGCCTGCCAGTCTGGTGTTACGTAATAGAGCAGATTCAACACTCGATAAAGTTGCTGATCTGAATCGTGCGAATTATCTATGTGAGGATTCAGAAAATGACCTTGTTCCATTGTGCTGATGCCGCCCGCGTAGAGTTTCGGATCACCAATGAAGTCTCGCATGCTGGTAATAAGCTCAACCTGTCGGATTATTTCAGGCGCTTGAAATGCGAATATCGCGGCGGCAATTAATGGGTCCATTTTATCCAGTGTTTTTGACGTGTACTTGCGCTCGCGAAAACTAGCGAGCAAGCGCATTTGCGCCACTTCTGGAAAAGCCGCAAAGATTTGTTGTGCCAGGGATTCCGGCAAAACATTGTCAATGATTACGTAGCGAGCGGGCACAAAACGAGGCTGCTGAAACTCGCTCCGTAATTTTTCAATCTGTGATTGCAAGCACTCAAAAATCAATCCTGATATGTCTTCAGTCTTCATGCTCCCTCTCAGCCCTTAAACACCCATACGATAATGCGGTGAGGGAAATATCGTGTGAGTCAATTGATCTTTGATAAAACAGATCGGTAGAAAAAAACGTCAGGCTTTTTTGCTAGTTTTTCCGCAAGGATACGTTCCCTGCAATGGAAGTAATCCTCAGTTCCTGCGACCCATCGCCGACCACCCCACGGGCCAAAGAGCCGGGGCTAAGTGCGTTTTTCTCAATCGTCAACGGAAAGTCTGTTGTGAGGGTTCCCACCAGGGTGGACATTTCTACTGTCGCGCCCAAAGTTTCCGGCATGCGTACATTCACGTTGCCAGTGATGGAACTGAATTCCAATTGATTTGCATTGAGATTTTCGAGTCGCACAAGATCAATAAAAACGTTGCCGCTGATTGATTTGGCAATGAGTGCACCACGCGTTTGTGCGGTTGTGCTTTCGCGGGCGACACCGCGCCGACCGCGCACCTGGGCAAAGACAGCTTCGCGTGTGTCGCCCTGACGCGCCCCGGCAACAGGGTTGGGCGTTTGGGTAATCTTTACATCACCGCTCAAGGACGAAGCCGTAATGGCGCCGACAAACTTATTTACGCGGACGTTGCCGCTGATGGATTCGGCGTGCAGCATGCCAATGATTTCTTCAATCGCAACATTGCCGCTTGCCGATGAAAACGCATCGTAATCATAATTTGTATTGCGTGGCACAAGTACTTCAAAGCGAACACTCGCATCGCAGCTACATTCCTGCGGATAATTGACGGACACCTCCACCTTGTCAGCAGTGCTGGCATCCACAATACTCACAAGATTACGATCACGACCTTCTTTGAAGCCCGTCACTATAATAGTCGTACCGTCATACCCTTTGACTGAAACATCTCCGACGACGGTTTTGACACTGACGCGATTTCCCTGTGCCAGTGCATACGATTTTTGAAAATCCTGCCCGAAGCTGACAACCGTCAAAAAACTCAAACACAAAATTGTTAATGTCACCTGCCAACTATTTCGATTCATCATAATGTCTCCTTTTCAGTAAAAGCTTTATGTACACGCCCCAGTCTGCCAGCTTGCTGACGAAACATTAACCATAGAGTGTCTTCCTGCTTGCCGGCTGAATTGCTCTGTTGCGTAACGAAAATTGAAGTAAAGTAAATCCTCGACAGATCAGGGATTAGTGGCAGCCCCGATCCGCCCGAAAGTTGTTTCGATCATTTCCCGAAAAGCCTGGCGCAAAACATCAGCGCGAAAGTTTTGCGCTCTGGCAAAACCAGCCTGTTGTAATTGCGTCGCCAATGCGGGGTTGGTAGCTAATTTTAAAATGCCTGCGGCGAGCGCCGGCGCGTCCCCCGGCGCAACGAGCAAGCCATGCACATTGTTCGTAATCACACCGGGAATACCGCCGACCGCGCTGGCCACGGTTGGTAACGAGTGTGCTAACGCTTCCAGTAAAGCCTGCGCAATTCCCTCTGTCAGCGAAGGCAGGACAAAAATATCAGCCTCTCGATAAAGGCGATATAATTCCGGGCCGTTCGGGACATAACCCAAAAACTTGCTATTGTGTGCCAGCCCTGATGCTTGGGCGAGTTGTTCCAGCGACGCCCGTGCGGGGCCATCGCCCACACACCACCATTCAATTTCCAACCCTTGCGCCGCCAGAATCCGCAGCGCCTGCAACAACACGTCCAGCCCCTTTAACAGTTCCAGCCGTGCAACCGTGAGAACGCGCAACGGTGAATGAAACGCCTCGTCCTGCCGCGCAAAAAACATCTCAGCGGTGAGCGTGCTGTGCACTTTGTCACTGTTCGCAATATCTTTGATTTGCGCCGCGTGTTTTGCCAGCAATTCCTGTCCCTGGAAAAGGGCGAGGTCGGCGCCCGCGACAACGGTGCGCTCCATCCAATCCGCCAGTGCGGCTTTGCACCGGACAAGCAAATTCGCACTTTGATTCAGCCGTAAGTTGTAGCCCCAGTTACCCAGTACGCGCACAAAATATTTTCGGCCCCGCAAACGACAAACCAGCGCCGCCAAAAAACCAATTTGATTTGGCATATCTATGCAAATAACATCCGGTTTCGTCAGCGTCTGCCAATAGGTTCGGATCTGTCCCAGACTATCCCCTAATTTCCTGCCTTTGAGTGGCAGCGGACAAATTTTGAGATGCGGCAAATCGTATTTTCGCGTGCAGTCGCGTGACCGCTCCTGATCGGCGTCATCCGCCAGAAAGCAATAAAATGTTACCTCTGGAAACATCCGCATCAGGCCTTCGTGCAAGCGCAGATAAAAAGACGGACCGAAATATTCTCCGTCACGCTGCACCAGAAAGATGCCGTTGGAAACAAATCCTAAATGTTGTAGTTGCTTTTTCACCATCAGGTTTCACCAAAGCTGTTATTGCGCCAGGCTCGCTGCCACAAGGCACGTTGTGCCAGACGGCGCTGCAACGCGTGATAAATAACAATCAGCAATAAGAAGACAAGCAGGACGCGCTCCACATTCATCAGCAAAATGTCCGGTGGCGCATAAATCGTCATCAATGCTGGCAAACCCGCCAGATAAAAGGCCAGCGATTTGAACAATAACGACGGGGCCAGCAACAGCGAATTGAGCAAATACAAATGCAACACGTTACACAAAACCATCACCACTAAACCAAAATACCCAAACTGCCAAACCGTAATGGAGGCAGGGCTGATATTGACGTTACCCGCTTCTTCGCTCATTCCCATTTGCACCGCGACCACCCGCGTTGGATACCCGCGAATCGTTCCGTCAAAGCTGCCAGGAATGGGTTTACCTGGCAGGATCGCACGCGGAACCATCGCCAAGAGTGCGCCAAGATATGGTTGGATACCCGCGCGGCCTGCGCCCATTCGCTCAACCAGAATTGCGCCGGTTGAGAAGCTGTCAAATTTTGTGACAATATTTGCCGCCATCTCAGTCACCAGATTTTGCTCAGCGGCTTTGGTCGAACTTGTTAACAGCTCATCCAGTTTCAAGCGGTCACCATCGCGCGTCTGTCCAATCGCGACAGCTAAGATACTTCCAAGCACGACAGTGCCGAAGGCTCCGAGTCCGACGATCATCATCTTTTGCCGGGGCGCCCAGGGCTGCGCCTGACAATAAAGCGTCAATAAAAAAAATGGTTGCAACATCGCGATGCGTGAACCGGAGAGAGCCTGCAAGACCACAGTGATTAAGGCCCAGGCCGCCAGCGCAAGCAATATCCACTTCATTTTTTGTTCACGCGGCCAAACATACACAAAACAAGCGCAGCAAAAACAACTGAGAATAACCTGGAGGAACGCGATGCTGCCCAAATTATTAAATGTCTCCGAGCCTTCGGAAAGATAGAAAAACGCGTTTTGATCAAAGTACGAACTGCCCATGAAAATGCTTGCCAAAATCGCGGTGAGCAGCGAAAAGGCAACGGAACAAAGGACGCCGAACAACGCGCCTTTCGGTGTCACGTGAATCGCTGTCAACCGATTATTCACAATGAAATTGAAATAGGGTTGCGGCACGAGCAAAAAAGTCATGGTGAACAATAAGGTGGCGCTTTCAAGCACAGCAAAAAATAAAAACTGGCTGTAATCCACATAGGCATAGACAGGCAACTGTCCGTGAAATAAAACTGTCAGCACCACTGGCAGGGTGAACCACATCAAAATCAAAAAGAGCAACAACGTCGCCAGCAGCGGCGACACTTTTGGGTTGCGCCTGACAGCCACGACCATCAACAACAACGCGAATTGTAGGAGTAATGCGAGTAATTCCATAAACAACCAGGTCTTATTTCCAACCCCACGCCAGTTGTTTGCAGCGTGCAATACCTGTCTCACAAGCCCTGCGCTCGGTTTCATCACAAACCCAGAAAACTCCAACAAGCGTAATCAGTGCCAATAAAATCAAGGCGGCGAGAAAAAGAGCAAGCCCCGAAAACACTGCCGGCAAAATCATTGCCAGCAGATAACTGCCCACTGTCAGCAGTGCCGGTCGCCTCATGGTGTGCAGCTTGACGCCCAGGAAAAAATGTAAGTAGCCGCCCAGCAGGAAGAAATACAAAACGTAAGAAACGCCAAACGTAATTGCCGCGCCGATTGCACCCCAGCGCGGAATCAACAACCCTGCGCCACTCGCAAAAATAATCGCCCAGCCCAGGGTAATCGCACATCCCGACCAGATTTTTCCGGCTGCCGCGAGGATGGCATTCAATAAACCGACGATAGCCATAAACAATCCGGCGAGGCTCATCAAAAAAGCTGCGGGGGCCGCCGCCAGATATTTGCCACCGTAAAAAAGCTCAATTAAAACGGAGCTGAAAAGCGCACAACCCAGGGCAATTGGCAAAGTCAGAAACCAGATGCCGCGCAGGCTGCGACGCACGAGTTCATTAAATCGTTCCTGCTCTTCGGAAGCATGTGCTTCGGTCAGAAAGGTCAGCGCCGGAACATAAAAGTTAAACGGCGCGAGCGAAATTAATTGTGCCAGGCCGTAGGCCGCACTGAATAACCCCGCCTGCGCAAATCCGTGGACGCGTGCGACCAGTGTATTCGCCCACCAGTAACACGGCGCATTGAGTAAGGTGATGACAAAAGCGGGCAGCATAAAAGCTGCGATCACGCGCCAGCTTGCGCCCGAAAAATCAGGACGTATCAGATGGGGAAAACGCTCGCGTGCCGTGTTGGCCACGCGTCGCACGAGCCACAGCAAACTCACTCCGCCAGCCAGTAACTGACTCGCCAGTGCACCCCACAAGCCCCATAAAGATGCGCCAATACATGCCAGCACAATCAGCAGCAGGCTGCGCACCAGCATCGCGGAATTGTAGGCCTTAAAATCCTGGACGCCAGCGGCAACACTCGAAGCCAGATTCAGCAGCGTCAGCACAAAAATCAACACCGCACAAAAACGAAAGAAATTTGTCAGTGTGGGATCGTGATAAATCTTTGCTGCGACCAATGGCGCACCAGCCAGAAAACTCAAACAAACAATTGCTGCAACCACAAAAGTAAGCGTCAGCACATTCGCTAGAATCGCTCCACCCCGGACGCGATCACTAACATAATATTGTGGCAACAATTTGTGCAGCGCCGAATTTTGCCCCATGTGAAACAGGCTGGCAACGAGTGCTGTCAGCCCTGTAATGATGGCGTAAATTCCAAAATCATGCGGCCCCAAAAATCGTGCGAGCAACATCGGCACCAGGCCGCCAATTACCAGGCTCCCGCCGCCACGTAAGACGGAATCCAATGCCGCCCGCCAATATCGTTGCCCTAAATCTTCGCGTGGGGAACTGCTGGTTGTGCCAGGCGCTGCAATGTCCGTCACTATTAATCTGCTTCTCCCTAATGCTGCCAGCTTCATTTTTCTACCAAACTCAAAGCTCACTAAATAAAATTCTGTCAGCTTTTTTAAGACTAACTCTGTGATCTGGTGTTAGCTGTGTTTGCCGTTAGCACCGTTGTATCCGTTCCCTTTACCATTATCGGAAGAGCTTGTGAAAGGAAGATGTAAAGCTGTTAGCAAAGCTGTTTGCACCTCGGCAGGAAGCGAAGCTTGAACCGCAAGCTGGCGCAGTTCCGCCGTATACTCTTTCTGCTGACTTAACGCAAGTAATGAAATCACGGCGATGCGGACATGGTTATTTTCATGCTCATTGATGGTCCGCAACAGGGGGCGGGCTTCGCCTGCTTTCATCATCAAAAGCAACAGGGCTAAGGCTTCATAGTACTTCTCATCACCGCTGGCAAGCTGTTCTATGGCTTCCTCCGCGAGACCTGAAGAGGCAATGGCGGTTCCGATTTTATGTGCGCTTTCCGGGGGCGACTGGTGGAAAGCACGAGCAAACGCTTCGGCACGGTTGGCACTAAATTGACCGAGCGCCCGTGCGGCATTGTCACGCACTTGTGGTGACGGATCATCAAAACCGGCACAAATTGCACGGAAGCGTTCTTCCTTATCCGCCCACTCACCAGACCTGGCAGCAGCCAGCGGGGCTTCATCTAATGAAGCTTGTGCTGCGGCCAGTGCTTCATACGCTGGAGTGTAGTCCCCACCCGGTTCCGACGGCGGAATAATTTCGGCGTGAATGATCTTGTTGTCAGCTCCCGTAACCTGATCTTCCGCGTGCTGATAATAACCTTCGTAATAATGTCCCTGATGACGAATGTCGGCGTGATTCAGGATGACGCCAAAGATTTTCGCTCCTGCGCTTGCCAGTAAATTCAATGAATGACGCACCGTTTTATATTGCGTCTTGCCACTGTGAATCACCATCAAAATGCCGTCCGCGAGGGACGAAAGCAAAACTGAATCGGTGAAGGAGGCGGACGGCGGCGAATCAATAATGATATGGGTGAAGTGCGCTTCCAGCACACCAAGCAAATTGCGCATTTGTTTTGAGCCTAATAATTCCGCCGGATTGGGCGGCACTGGGCCAGCCGTCAGCAGGTGCAAACGCGTATTACTATATTGCTTCACCATCCGCAAAATTTGCGTTTCATTGGGATTGTTAACCAGACACGTACTCAGTCCCTGTTGCCGTGACATACCAAAAATTGAATGCAGACGTGGGCGCCGCAAATCCGCATCAATAATCAAGACGCGGGCGCCAATTTGCGCCAGGCAAAAAGCCAGATTCACCGCCGTGGTTGTTTTTCCTTCGCCTGGCAGACTGGACGTGATGAGCAATGTTTTCGGCGGCTGTCCCGGCGTCGAAAGCAGCACAGCGGTCCGCAATTGCCGATAACTTTCGGCTAAGGCGGAATGCGTATCGGTGGTAAATAATCTTTCGGGTTCAAATTTCAGATGACGTAATTCTGCGGCGGCGGGAATAGAAACCAGCGCGGGAAGCTGCAACATCTTTTCGGCTTCATCGCTGGAAGCAATCGTGTCGTTGAGGTATTCCAGAAACAGCGCCAGCCCCACACTAGAACCCAGCGAGAAAAAGAACGCCAGCAGGATGCCCTGCCAGCGCCGTGGGCCAACCGGTTTGTCAGGTGCAATGGCATAGTCAATAACGTGAATGTTATTACGCAGTCCTGCCAGCACTACGTCATTTTCTTTGTAGCGTTGCGTCAACCCCTCAAGCAAATTTTTGCTGGTCTCAACTTCCTGTTGAATGATGCGATAATTGATCGCCGCTTCATTTTGCGTCAGCGTGTCACCGCGCTGTTGCTCAAAGGATTTGCGTAACGATTGTTCTGTCGCCAGGGACTGGCGGTATTGTGTTTCCTGATTGGTCAGCAGTACTGCTGTGGAACGATTGCGTGCGTTGCGAACTTCATTTTCGAGCGTCGCAATTTGTTGGGTCACTTCTTTAACTTCGGGCCATTCTTCGGTGTTTTCGATGAGTAACTGGGCGCGGTGCTGGCGAAATTCTGCCAGCTTCGTTTCAATATCAACAATCTTTTTTCCGCCACTTTCTTCCGCTAACGCACTGGCTGCGCCGGGTGCTAACGCCGCGCGATACGAGGCTTCCGCGATTTTGCGCTTATTTTCAGCTTCAAGTAATTGCTTATTCAGCACGGTCAAACGCTCGACCACCATATTCTGATCGGCATTCAATGACAGAATCTGATGTCCGCGTGCATAATTCATCAAACGTTCTTCGCCGTTGCGAATTGACGCCTGCAACTCGGCAATGCGTTTTTGCAGGAAATCGCCGGTGGTCACATTTGTCTCGGTGCGTCGCTCTAAATTCAGTAACTTGAATGTCTCAACAACCCCGTTGACAACTTTTGCCGCAATTTCCGGTTCAGGATGCTGGTACTGAATCTCAATCAAACGGGTGTTATCGCGGGCGTAGCCTAACCGCCTTTCGACAACCGGGTCCACGCGTAATTCGTCGGAAACGTCTTTGACAAACGGGGCGAGCCGTTTTGCTTCTACCGCGTCACCCTGGGGGTTTTCGCCGGGTAATATATCTTTCGCTTTCGCCTCCGTTTTTGCTTTCTCGGCATTGCCACCCAGCGCCCCCTGCAACGCTGCCCACCATTTTGTCCGTCCCGCCATCGCATCAGGGCGCGGGAAGGCCGTGTTATGCTCAAGATCAAGTGTTTTCACCATGCGGCGCAACAATCCCTGACTGGTTAAAATTCGTAGTTGCGTGTTGAAATACGCGGGATCGTTGGTCGCGCCATTCACAATCACAGGATTTTTTGACGCGGCTCCCTGCACCGGATTCAGGTCTTCCAGGTCTACTAAGACAAGCGCCTGAGCTTCATAAATATTTGGTTTGCGCACCAGGTAAACCGTCACTAATGCGGTCACCAAAACCGTCAGGCCCGTCACCAGCCACCAGTGCTTGCGAATGTTTCCCCAGTAATCCCGCAAATGCGGGCGGCTTGCGGCTTCAAATTCTGAGCGCTGCTCAGCAGGCAGTGTGGCTGGGCGCGTCAAGGCAGAAGGATTTTTTAGTTCCAGCATCTTAATTCCATTTCGTTAATTTGATGAAAGTGAATTCGTTAGGATAAAAGGGTTGCCGGCTTAGCGCAGAACATAGATTGGCAGATTGCTCAGCGCCGGCCCCATCGCGTTATAAATATTGCGGATAAATCGTTTGCTGCCAGAAACATTTACTTCGACAATGTCGCCGGGTTGTAATAATAAGTCAGTACTTTTTTTGCGGACAATATCGCGCAAATTAACAATCAGTTCCATTTTGTCGGACTCTCCGGCAACCTTGCGAATGACACGAATGCGATCCGTTTTGGTATCAGGCAGTGCTCCGCCCGCCATCGCGATTGCTTCGGAAACGGTGGTTGGCTCGCGTAAGGGAATCGTCGCAGGTTTGAAAACATTGCCGACAACGAAAATCTGCTCGGCTTCAGGAACACTGATAATGTCACCCGGTTGCACATACGGATTTGCCTTGCCATCACCTTGTAACGTCTCAGTTAAATTAAAAATATCGTAATCGGCTCTTTCTTCCCGCTCCGACAAAACACCACCCGGCAAGTCTTGGGTCGCGCCCTGGCAAGTAAAGTGCCGTCCGACGTGAGCAATCTGAATGCGCTTGCCCGATTTTTGGGTTGGCCCGCCCGCTGAGGAAATCAATTCCAATAAACGTACCCGACGCTGCAACTGAAATTTACCGGGTTTTTCTACTGCGCCGATCACCGCCACCGGTTGGGAGTTGTATTCTTTGATAAAAACGTCTACCTGCGGATTACGCTGATATTTGCGGTAGCGTTGCGCGATGTCTTTTCCCAGCTCTCCTTCCGTCAGGCAGGCGGACTGAATATCCTCTTCAATCAATGGCATGCGAATCACACCTCTGGCATCAACGCGCACTGCCTCCCGCGATAATTGCGGGCGATTGAAAATACGAATTTCAAGCAGGTCGCCTGGGCCAATGCGATAGCGCTCGTCCTCCATGCTCATCGTTGTTCCGCTCCTGGTTTCATTTTTTCCGGCTACTTCCTGTGCTTTGCCTTGCCCTGTCAGCCCAAGAGAAAGAAGCACCAGCCAACCGAAATGCCAAATAAAATTCTGATAAAGTCTCGTCTTCATATCATTTACCCAGGTCTTTATTTTACCGCCAGCCCAGACGACGTGCGGACAACGCCTCCCGTAAATGGTTCGGGCAGGCCAGATTGAGAACTGTATTTTTTACGACCACAAGTTTTTCTTCATGCTCGCGGATAAACGTACCTGTTAAGGGGCTATCCTGTGTTTTGACGACAACGCCCTCGCGGAACCATTGCCAAAACTGAGTCTGCGTTGTCCAGAATTGTTGTTGGTTACGACAGATGATTAATGCCGTATGCTTTTTCTTCTTTTTGTCTTTATTTTTTTTCATGGCAGATGATTGAGTGTGAAGACACAATTCCGCTACGTTACCAGCGGAGCGTTTTAGCTTTGCCGGTAACATAACCTCAATGGGAAGCCTCAATAACGCGAGGCAGCGTGGCATATTTTAAGGGGGAGATCCTTGCTTTAACCATCTGTAGCTAATAGTCTTGAAATCAACTCCGCCCGACGTTTGACACCGTACTTAACGAAAATATGCCGTAAGTGAAATTTTACCGTTTGTTCGCTAATACATAGTTGTTCGCCAATCTCCAGATTCGTCATTCCCTGAACACAACATAATGCGACCTGAGATTCCCGGCGGCTCAAATCGTAGCGGTTGGCAAGATGCTCTATCGCCCGCCCCATGCTTTTGCTTGCGATGGAGTTATTCATGACTGTGGGCGTACCCGCGAATTTCACCGCCGTCCGCCGCACAAAAATTTCTTCGGGAGTAAAAATAAGTAAAGCCGCTATCGGAGACGAAGCCTCGATGCCAGCAATTTTATGCTGCTCAATACTTAATTTACTCACCAACCCGCTCAGTCCACGACGAATTGCACTGTAATTAGGCAATTGTGTGAGTGTCATCAATTGCCGCAGGCTAAAAGTACAAATGCGCGTGTGCGCGGCAACTACCTCAGTTAGTAAGGCTTTGTATAAACAGTGTTCAGCCGGACTATGCGTAAGCGCCAGCATCGCCATTGCCTGACTAGCGGGGTTTTGCTCGGTTGCCGGGCTGGCAACGGTGTTAAATGGCACGACTAAAGGTAAGGTGCCAGTATAGATATTTCCTTTGAGGTGGCTTTGGTGCATTACTATAACCAGGTTGCCGGTAGATTTAATTAATTAAGTAAATGAAGTCCACAAAATTAAGTGGATAACCTAATGTTTAACGCTTGGGGGTATTTTAGACGAGCTAAAAGCTGGGCTGCCGGAGATTTAATGCTATTTTCAGTGTGTTAATTGCCTACCAACGAACTATACAGGAAAGTCCCTTGAACAAGTCCTGTCCAAATTCTGAAAAAATCTCGAAAATTTCTCGAAAACACTAGGGAAATAGATCAAATTGTTTATTTAAGACGGGAGATGTTCCATAAGAAATTTACTGTCTTAGGCGCAATAAAAACGTTAACCTAATCTAATGGGCAGGTCTGAGGTGGAGACTTTTTTTCGGGTAATAAAAAAACCTGAAAGTAGAATATTTTTTAACTCATTGTGTTTATTGACATATAATAGATTGAGCCATTTATCTGCTGCTGCAAATATTGATGAATACCACTTTTATTGTTTGAAGAAATAAATATCATTATGGTAATCTGCTAAATATTGATAGTCGTTAAAGTAAATATTAGGATAACTTACTACTAAAGAGTAGGTTCTTTTGCTGACTGAAGAGGTAAGGCATTAAGAAGCATAGATATAGTTGATCCAAGACGTTTGCGTTCTTCCATAAACTACTCTCCCTAGCCGACCTTACATCCGTTCCCTGTCAATGTAGGAAGGAGGATGTTGGATAAGTTATTGAAATAGTTTCTTCTCCTTTCTACGATTGGATAGCAGCCCGCAAATCTTTATCGTAGAAACTCACCGGACGCCAAATGCACAGATTGCGGCCTCTGCACACTCCCCCAATATCGTAGGTTAGGTGGGTTTGGTAACTGGTTTACTGGAAAGCCATTTTATTTTCGGACATCTTTATTGGAAAGCCATTTTATTGCCTGGGACATATCTTGCCCT
>JANMKB010000017.1:0-1580 GCA_031371805.1 Blastocatellia bacterium
GGTTATGCCTCCACGAACAGCGACATCGTAGCCCTGATGACGCTCGAACATCAGACGCAAATGCACAATCTGATTGCTCGATTAAATTACGAAACGCGCATCGCCTTGCAACAACAAGCCGCGATCAATGAAGCGTTGAAAACCCCCAACGATGAACTCCGCGACAGCACGCGGCGGCGCATAGAAAATGCGGGTAACGAACTTTTGAAATATCTGTTATTCGTAGACGAAGCGAAATTGAATGCGCAAATTAAAGGCACTACAAATTTCGCGCAGGAATTTTCTGCGGCGGGAATCAAAGACAAAAAAGGTCGCTCGTTGCGTGACTTCGATTTGCAGCAACGGCTCTTCAAATATCCCTGTAGCTTTTTAATTTACTCTGAAGCCTTTGATTCCTTGCCGCCAGTTGCGCTTGAATATGTATACCGGAAGCTGTGGTTAATTCTGAGCGGACAAGACGCAGACAAAACATTTGCGGCATTGTCTGCGGCTGATCGTGAGGCAATTTTAGCAATTCTGCGCGAGACAAAACAAAATCTGCCAACCTACTTTCAATTAAAAAATTTGCCATCCGGTAAGATTAAAGAAACCGGAAAAACAGAGTGAAGATTTTGCGTGTCGCCACCCTCGGCGACCGTATCCGAATTCCCTTGTGCACATGCTATGATTGGGAATCTTGACGAGATAAAGTTTTCTCCTACTTTTTCATTAGCATGCCTGAATTAAATAACTCTCCTGTTTTTCACGATCCCGAACAACGGCGCTGGCGACGATTCAAGCGCACTGCCCAAATCGTTGGCGGAATTCTTTCCATTATTTTCGGCGTGTTATTTGTGAGTGTGCTGGTCAATCCGGTATTGCCAGCGCTGGGGTTGAGCGCTTCAAAAATTCTGCCGCAAGCGCATCACATTGCGCCGCCTCCTCCGACCAAACCAACCACGCATCACGCCCGCAAATTTCAAACCGCAAAAACGAATCTCGACGAATACCTCAATAAAAACAAATCTGTCGCGCTGCCTGCCGCTTCTCCGTTGGCGAGTGGTAAAACCGAACTCATTGGGTTTTATGTCAATTGGGATGATACGAGTTTTACTTCGCTCAAGAAAAATCTAACGCAACTGGACAAGCTGATTCCTGAATGGCTGCACCTGACCGACGCCGATGGAACGATCAGCGTTGATGATCCGTCGAAGTTCAAACAAACGCTTGATTACATTCGCCAGCAAAGACCTGATTTGGCGATTGCGCCGCTCGTAAATAATTTTCGTTCGGATGGTTTAGAGTGGGAGCGTGAAAAATTAGCGACAATGCTGGCGAATCCAATCGCTCGCACAAAGGCGATCAAAAATTTATTAGATTTTGTGCAGCAAAATAAATTCGCCGGCATTAGCATAGATTTTGAAAATGTGCCGCCCACCAGCCAGAAAGATTTGCGGCAGTTTATGGTTGAGTTATACGCGGCATTTCATCCGCTCAGTTTGGAAATTTCGCAATCGGTTCCGCTGGATGATGCTTCGTTCGATTACAAAGGTTTGAGCGAAGTCGCGGATTACCTGATTTTAATGGCGTATGACGAACAC
>JANMKB010000022.1:0-29985 GCA_031371805.1 Blastocatellia bacterium
TGTTCATTGTCCGTTATTCATTGCGTAATCCTGCAAGTGATAACTGACAACTGAGAAGGATTCAGTTATGGTTCAAATGGGATCAGTTCTGGATGTTGCCGACAACTCTGGAGCCAAAAAAATTGCTGTTATTCTCCCGCTTGGCGGCGGAACCGGGAGGCGTGCTGGTTTGGGCGACACTGTTACCGCATCCGTCAAAGAAGCGAACCCTGATGGTACGGTAAAGAAAAAACAGGTTGTCAAGGCTGTGATTGTTCGGACGCGGAAGGAAGTTCGCCGCAAAGATGGCACGTACATTCGCTTCGATCAAAATGCCGCAGTGTTGATTAAAGCGGAAGGCGATCCGGTTGGGACGCGCGTTTTTGGCCCTGTTGCCCGTGAATTGCGTGACCGAGGTTACATGAAGATCGTCAGTCTCGCTCCCGAAGTGATCTAACAAGGTAAGGACGATGAAAATCAAGAAGAATGATCGAGTATTAATGATTTCCGGGCGTGATAAAGGTAAGAGTGGTCGCGTCATCGAAGTCTTAAAAAATAAAGACCGGGTCTTGGTTGAAGGCATTGGTATTATCAAAAAAGCCACGCGCCCAAATCGCCAGGCGGGAATTGCCGGCGGTATTGTTGAGCGGGAAGCTCCGGTGCATGTTTCAAATGTAATGTTAATTGAGCCAGGTACTGGCAAGCCTACGCGCGTCGGCTATCAGGTTCTGACCGATGGCAAGAAAGTTCGCGTCTCCAGAAAAACTGGCGCAGTAATTGAATAAAAGTTATGGCAGCACGACTGAAAGAAAAATATAGCAGCGAAATTGCTCCGGCTCTGGCAAAAGAATTCGGATATAAAAATCCGATGAGCATTCCTAAAATTCAGAAAATCGTTCTGAATATGGGATTAGGTGAAGCGATTTCAAATCAGAAAATTATTGATGTGGCAGTCAATGAATTGTCAGTCATTACAGGGCAAAAGCCGGTTGTGACGAAGGCAAAGAAATCCATCGCCCAGTTCAAGCTCCGCGAAGGAATGAGCATCGGAACAATGGTGACATTGCGCGGTGAGCGGATGTATGAATTTCTGGATAGATTTATCAGCATCACCCTGCCACGTGTCCGTGACTTTCGCGGTATTTCACCTAAAGCTTTTGACGGTCGTGGCAATTACACGGTTGGATTGCGCGATCAGTTGATTTTCCCGGAAGTAGATTTCGGCAAAGTTGATAAGGCACGTGGAATGAATGTGTGCATTGTAACGACGGCTGAAAATGACGAAGAGGCGCGTTCCCTGTTGCGTCATTTCGGGATGCCTTTTAGACAATAAAAATTAAGACCTGAAACGTTATGGCAAAAACATCAATGATAGTGAAGGCCGAGCGCACGCCGAAATTCAAAGTGCGCGGATACAATCGCTGTAAGCGCTGTGGGCGTCCACGTGCTTATTTGCGGAAATTCGCCCTCTGCCGTATTTGCTTTCGCCAGCTTGCCCTTGAAGGTGAAATCCCTGGAGTTAAGAAATCAAGCTGGTAGTTTTTCGTTGTTTTTAGTTGTGAACGTGAAAATAGAATCAGTCATTTTCAAACCCACAGCGAAATGGAGTGACAGAGCATGGATCCGATTGCAGATTTATTAACGCGCATTCGCAATGCGATTGGCGCAGGACACACCAAAGCTGATGTGCCAAATTCGCGCGTAAAAGTAGAAATTGCGCGAATCTTAAAAGAAGAAGGTTACATTACCAATTACAACGTCAAGACTGATGATGAAACGGGGCATAAAACGCTTCGCATCTTTCTGCGTTATGGCAATGATGGCGAGAGCGCGATTTCACTGATTGAGCGTGTTTCACGTCCGAGTCGTCGCGTTTATTCACCGAGCAAACAGATTCCCAGAGTGCTGGGCGGACTCGGCGTCAATATCTTAAGCACTTCGCAGGGCGTTATGACAGGAAAGTCGGCGCGCAAAGCCAATCTTGGCGGCGAAGTGTTATGTAATGTTTATTAAGTTGATTAGGCGAGAAATCTTATGTCGCGCGTAGGAAAAAAAATAATAAGCGTTCCGAAAGATGTGAAGATCAGCATTTCAACTTCGGTACTGGAATTTCAAGGGCCAAAAGGTAAGCTGACTACCCCCATTCCATCCGGCATTGAGTTTAAGCTGGAAGATGGTGTTCTGGCTGCCGAGCGGCAAGGCGATGAACTCTCGGCGCTGCATGGATTAGCTCGCGCTTTGGCGCAGAATGCCGTGACTGGTGTAACTACCGGGTTTACTCAGGACATGGACATCGTGGGAGTTGGATATAAGGCTGAGTTGAAGGGGCAAACAATTTTGTTTTCGCTGGGCTATTCGCATCCCATTGATTTTCCCTTACCTGAAGGTGTGAGCGCCAAAATCGAAAAGATGCCAAAGCAGATCACGCAGTATCAAACCACTGTCACGCTGACAGGGATTGATAAGCAATTGTTAGGGCAAACGGCAGCGAATATGCACAATTTGCGTAAACCTGATGCCTATAAAGGCAAAGGAGTGCGTTATGCTAATCGCACTTTGAAGCTTAAACCTGGCAAGACTGGTAAATAAAGTCAGACTGGTAAGTCATGCTTTGAGGTATGAATTGCAGATCATTGCTGACCCATACTTCGCACAAGGTAACTTATGGCAAAAAGATCAAGACAGGATATTCGGCGTGCGATTCACACGCGCATCCGCAAAAAAGTTCGTGGTACGGCTGAACGTCCGCGTTTGGCGGTTTTCCGCAGTGTCAGTCACATTTATGTTCAATTGATTGACGACAATCAGGGAGCTACGCTGTGTGCGGCATCTTCAGTTGAAAAAGGCGCAGGTGCCACGCCCGGCGGAAATCTTGCGGCGGCGCAAACCATCGGCAAGTTGATTGCCGAACGAGCGAAAGAAAAAGGCATCAGTAAGGTTGTCTTTGATCGTGGCGGCTATCTGTATCACGGTCGGATCAAATCTTTGGCTGAAGCCGCACGCGAAGCTGGATTAGAATTTTAAACGGAGATTTTGTTCATGGAAAAAATCGTCGCAGATGGGCTGGATCTGAAAGAGCAGGTCATCTCAATTAATCGCGTCACCAAAGTCGTTAAGGGCGGTAAGAATATGTCCTTTGCGGCCTTAGTTGTTGTTGGCGATCAAAAGGGGATAGTCGGGTTCGGAACAGGCAAAGCCAAAGAAGTGCCGCAGGCGATTCGTAAAGGCATTGAAGCTGCTAAACGCAATTTGTATCGTGTGCCGCTCAAAGGCACTACTTTACCACATCCGATTGTTGGCAATTTTGGTGCTGGGAAAGTGATGCTAAAGCCTGCCGCTGAAGGAACCGGGGTTATTGCCGGTGGTGCTGTTCGTGCGGTAATGAATGCCGTTGGTGTGCGCGACGTTTTAACCAAGTGTCTTGGCTCAAACAATGCTCATAACGTCATTCGTGCTACCTTTGATGGCCTAGAGCATCTTCGGAGCAGGGAACAAGTCGCTCGTTTGCGTGGTCGCACCGTGGAGGAGTTGTAAATTATGGCAGACGGAGCAAAAATTAAAATTCAGTATTATCGTAGTGTGATCTGCACCCCCGATAAACACAAAGTTATTGTTCGCAGCCTGGGTTTTACTAAACTCAATCAAGTGGTTGAACGTCCGAATACACCCGACATTAGAGGGATGGTGGCAAAGGTTCCGCATCTGCTCCGCATTATTGAGTAAATTTTTGAGAGCTGATTTTTTGCTTTCAAGTTTAGCAATCTGAGATTTTTTATGGCACTCGGCTTAAATAATATCAAAGCTCCCGAAGGCGCTACTCACAAGAAGAAGCGCGTTGGTCGTGGCCCTGGCTCAGGGTTAGGGAAAACCTCGGGACGCGGTAACAAAGGTCAGAAATCGCGTTCAGGTTATAGCCGCAAACGCGGGTTCGAAGGTGGGCAGATGCCCCTGCATCGTCGTTTACCGAAACGCGGATTTACTAATATTTTCAAAAAGATTTGGGCTGAAGTAAATGTTGCCGATCTTGACAGATTTGATGCAGAAGTCACTCCCGAAGTTTTGGTTGGAGCAGGCTTAGTGCGTAAATCGAAACAAAGTGGAATCGTGATTATGGGCGAGGGGGAAGTTACCAAAGCACTAACCATCAAAGCCCATCGTTTCACTGCTACAGCGAAACAAAAAATAGAAGCCGCTGGTGGCAAAGCGGAAATTATTGTAACTGCGAGTTGCGCTTAAGCCGCAAGCAAGAGAGTGTCCCGAGGAAGTAAAAAGAACGTATGGTTGAATCATTCATCAATGCGCTTCGTAATCTCTGGCAAGTGCCGGAACTCCGCAAACGTGTGATCTTCACACTTTTGATGCTGGTCATTTATCGGGCGGGAATACATATCCCCGTGCCTGGCATTGATCAGGAAACGCTCAAAACAATTTGGGGCGATGCCGCTGGCTCTCTTTTCGGTGTTCTTGATTTGTTCTCAGGTGGAAGCTTGCGCCGAATTTCGATTTTTGCGCTTGGCATTATGCCATACATTACCTCCTCCATCATTTTCCAGTTGATGACCTCGGTTTACCCTGCGCTCAAAAAGATACAGGAAGAAGGAGAATTGGGGCGACGTAAAATATCGCAGTACACCCGCTATCTGACTGTTGGACTTTGTTTGGTTCAGGGAACAAGTATTGCTCTGTGGCTTAGCAAGCAGCCTGGCCTCGTCAGTACTGGCAGTTCCTGGTCATTTCTCTTGATTGCGGTGCTTACGCTTATGACTGGAACCATCTTTGTGATGTGGATCGGTGAGCAAATCACTGAACGTGGCATTGGCAATGGTATCAGCTTATTGATTTTTGCTGGCATCATCGTCAATCTTCCCAGCGCCATTACACAACTTTATGAGAAGATCAAGGATCCCAGTTCGGCGCTATTTGTAATTATCCTGGTCATTGTCATGGTGCTTGTAACGGCTGGCGTGGTTTTTGTTGAGCGCGGACTGCGTAAAATTCCAACCAATCATGCACGTCGCATGGTTGGACGGCAGATGATTGAAGGGCAGGCTTCGTACATCCCGCTGAAAGTTAATATCCCTGGCGTGATTCCGGTGATCTTTGCCTCGTCTGTTTTAGCAATTCCGCAAACTCTGGCAACTTTCTCTACCTGGGCACCACTGCAAAGAGTCCGTGACCTGTTTGGTGGCGGGCATCCGGTTTACACTTTAATGTTCGTTGCGGGCATTGTGTTCTTTTGTTTCTTTTATGTCTCCATTGTCTTCAATGCGGACGAGGTTGCGGAAAATCTGCGTAAGCAGGGAGCCTTCATTCCTGGTATTCGGCCTGGCAAGCGAACAGGTGATTACCTTAATGGGATTTTAACCAGGCTCACGACGGTTGGTGCGATTTATTTAGTCATTGTTTGCCTGATTCCCCAGATCATGATTAGTGGATTTAAGGTTCAGGCCTTGCCGTTTATTGGTGAGTGGCTTTACAACCTGCTGAATAGCATCCCTGGTCTCGGCTGGATTTCGACTGGCCTCGGAGTTTCGTTTTACTTTGGTGGTACAAGTTTATTAATTGCCGTCGGGGTTGCGATGGATACTATCTCGCAAGTTGAGTCACAGCTTGTAATGCGTCATTACGATGGATTCCTGGGACCCAAAGGTGGGCGCATCAAAGGGCGCAGAGTTATCAATAACTAACGATTAGTGGATTGTCGGGTAGGTTTCTCGTTGGCAAAATGATTGGCGGGGTCAGAAGAGCGATATGCCGAAAATAGTTGTGCTGATAGGGCCGCCAGGGGCAGGAAAAGGAACACAATCGCGCCTCCTTTCGGATCATTTTCACATTCCGCAAATTTCAACCGGTGATATTTTGCGCGAGATGGCGAAGATGGAGACGAAGCTGGCGATTGAAATTAGAGCCGCGCAGGAATCTGGTCAACTTGTCAGTGATGAGATTCTTTCCAGTGTGGTTCAGACTCGCACGATGCAGAATGATTGCGACGGCGGATATATTTTGGATGGTTATCCCCGAACTGCGTCGCAAACCAGGACACTTGAAAAGTTGGCGCGGGGACAGGCAAAAGAAATCTGCTTATTGAATATTGCAATTTCCCGCGAATCGCTGGTAAAGCGTCTAACAGGTCGTCGTACCTGTTCCAAATGTGGTGAGATATTTAATATTTATTTGCGTCCTCCCAAGCAGGAAAACATTTGTGATGTTTGTGGAGGCGAGCTTTTACAGCGAGCCGATGATAGACCTGACACCGTTGCTACCCGGCTGGATGCGTATGAAAGAATGACTGCGCCTTTAATTGAGTATTTTAAGGCAAGTGGCAGGTTGTTAGCTGTTGATGGCGAACGCCCGGTAGATGAAATTTTTAGTAAAATTCGTCTCGCACTGGAGAATTGAGCTAACGTAAAAGAGCTTTTTTGAGTTGGTATTTTCAGGCATGGTAATTCGCAAATCACGCAGCGAAATTCAAAAAATGAGAGCCGCCGGGCTGATTGTTGGGCAAACTTTGAGTGCCTTGCGGAAATTAGTCGAGCCGGGAATTACCACCAGAGAGCTGGATGCTGCTGCCGAAAGCAATATTCGTAAGGCTGGTGCATACCCAACATTCAAAGGCTATCGTGGTTTTCCCGCTTCGATCTGTGCTTCAGTCAACGATGAAGTGGTGCATGGTATTCCTTCCAGCCGCAAGTTAAAGGAAGGGGATATTATCAAGATTGATTGTGGCGCAACACTGAACGGTTACGTTGGTGATGCTGCCATCAGTGTCGGGGTAGGGAAGGTGACTGAGGCTGTTGCGCAGCTAATGCAGACAACGCAGGACTCGCTTTTTAAAGCGATGGAAAAGATGGTTGATGGGAATCGGCTGCATGATGTTTCCTTTGCAGTTCAGGACTATTGTGAAGTGCGCGGTTATTCAATTGTTCGAGAGTACTGTGGACACGGAATTGGTCAGCGCATGCACGAAGACCCCCAGGTTCCCAACTATGGCAACCCGGGAACGGGCAAGCGATTGCAGGTTGGCTGGGTTCTCGCGGTCGAACCGATGGTGAATTTAGGTGTGCATCACGTCAAGACCCTGAATGATAAATGGACAGTGGTGACGATGGATGGCAAGCCTTCATCCCATTTCGAGCATACTATCGCAGTGACTGATGACGGACCCGTCGTGTTAACTGCTTTGGAAGATGGTACGGTGAGGCTTTAATTGCGTTTATAATGCAAGGTGGGAATTCTCGCCTTGCAAAAATTGTTTTCACGCATATAATTTCAAGTTTGCGTTTTTGGCTGTAAATTTGATAGTGCTGAGTTGGTAAATAAGTCAGGGCTGAATTAAAGCCAGATTGAAAAAGTTATGTCGAAAGAAGATGCAATTGAGGTTCAAGCGACCGTTTTGGAAACGTTGCCGAACGCAATGTTTAAGGTTGAGCTTGAAAACAAGCATCAGGTGCTGGCACATATTTCCGGGCGCATGCGAAAAAATTTCATCAAGATTTTGCCTGGCGATAAAGTGTTAGTTGAGCTTTCGCCCTACGATTTAACCCGTGGACGGATTGTTTATCGCTTTAAGTAAAAGAAGAGAATTATTATGAAAGTAAGAGCATCGGTCAAAAAAATGTGTGACAAGTGCAAAATCATTCATCGCCATGGCGTTGTACGCGTCATTTGCGAAATCCCGAAACACAAACAACGGCAGGGATAAGTAGTTAACGGAGAAATTTCATGGCTCGTGTAGCAGGCGTAGATTTGCCACCTCAGAAGCGCGCTCAGATTGGTTTGACCTATATTTTTGGTATTGGTCGTTCGCGCGCAACTAAAATTCTTGAAGAAGCTCAGATCGGTTTTGATAAAAAGATCAGAGACCTGAGCGAAGATGAATTAATTAAAATTCGCGGAATTATTGATCAGCAAGGTGTGGTGGAAGGTGATTTGCGCAAGCAGATTCAAATGGATATCAAACGATTGATGGACATTGGTTGCTATCGTGGCCTGCGACATCGCAAAGGGCTGCCGGTGCGTGGTCAACGGACGCACACTAATGCGCGCACTCGCAAAGGACCTCGTCGCATGACTGTGGCGAAGAAAAAAGCACCTGGTAAGAAGTAAGCATCGTGGATAGTGAATGGTTGCAGGCACATCGCTGATCACCTCCATTACCCACTGACCATTTAGTTTTATGGCAAAGCAGCAAACGACAAAAAAGAAAGTCTTCAAGAAAAAAGAGAAGAAGAATATTCCTAACGGGATCGTTCACGTTCAGGCAACCTTCAATAACACTTTGATCAGTATCACTGATTTGCAGGGCAATTTAGTGGCGCAATCCTCATCCGGGGCGATGGGCTTTCGCGGTTCCCGCAAAGGAACCCCATTTGCGGCTCAGCAGGCTGCATCGAAAGCCGCAGGAATTGCCCGGGACTCTGGTATGCGTTCGGTCGAAGTGCGAGTCAAAGGGCCTGGCTCAGGTCGTGAATCAGCCATTCGGGCACTTCAAAGCTCTGGCATCGAAGTGCGGTTGATTACCGATGTGACTCCGATTCCGCATAACGGTTGCCGTCCACCAAAGCGACGCCGAGTTTAGTTTTAAGATTTGTTTTGGTGGCTAAGTTTAGACCACTGATATAACGGAGGATCAAGTTGGCAAGAGATCGAGGTAAACAATGCCGTATGTGTCGGCGTGAAGGCATGAAGCTCTATTTAAAGGGCGAAAAATGCTATAAGCCTTCCTGCCCAATTGAAAAGCGTGGCACTCAGCCCCCAGGGCAACATGGTCAGACAGCGCGCCGTGCGAAGCTGGTTGGTTATGGCGAGCAGTTGCGTGAAAAACAGCGCGTCAAGCGCATTTATAACCTGCTCGAAGGGCAGTTCCGTAATTACTTTGAAAAGGCTTCGAGTCAAAAAGGGGTGACAGGTGAAAATCTGTTGGCTTTGCTTGAGCGTCGTCTTGATAATGTTATCTATCGGCTGGGTTTTGCGATGTCGCGGCGTCAGGCGCGCCAGTTCGTCAGACACGGTCACGTCAGTGTTAATGGGCGTAAAGTCAATATTCCTTCATTTCAAGTTAAAATTAGCGACGAAGTGGCAGTCAGGGAAAAGAGCCTGCAGAATGCACATATTCAAGGCGCTTTTCAGACTTCCGGTGGTCGTGGTCGCCCAGGCTGGCTTGAAATTACGAACTCGGACAAACTGGTCGGAAAAATTACGTCACTTCCAAGACGTGAAGAAATTGACCAGAATATCAATGAGCAACTCATCGTCGAGTTGTACAGTAAGTAAACGCTCGTTAGTGATTGATCATTGCTTATTGATGATTCTTGAGGCTAAAGCAGCTTGGCGTTAGGCAACGAAACGCGTTATTGCTTTGGGGAGATAGTCAAAATAAGCGCAATAATTACTGGCAGCTAAAGAGGATTGGTAAAACGTACCATGTGGACTGGATTTCAAAAACCCAAGCGTTTGTCGTGTGATCTTGATACTTTGACAGATCGCTATGGTCGGTTCTATGCCCAGCCTTTTGAGCGCGGGTTTGGAACGACTATCGGGAACAGCTTGCGCCGGGCGCTGCTCTCTTCGATTGAAGGAGCAGCCATCACTGCTGTTCGTATTGAAGGTGTCTTGCATGAGTTTTCTTCAATTCCGGGCATCGTCGAAGATGCAACGGATATTATTTTAAACCTCAAGCAAGTTCCCTTTAAGATTCATACCAGCGAGTCGAAAACCCTTCGACTTTCGCGTTCTGAGCCAGGCCTCTTAAAATCAAGCGATATTGAGAGTGATGCTGATGTCGAAGTGCTTGATCCTAATATTCATATCGCCACGATCAGCGAAGGCGGTAATCTGAACATTGAGCTTCGCCTTAAGCGTGGTCGTGGATATGTTTCAGCCGAGCGCAATTTCGATGACGATTTGCAGGTTGGCTACATCCCCGTTGATTCTGTTCACTCGCCGGTCAAAAAAGTGAATTTCCATGTCGAGGCAGCACGTTTAGGTCAGGATACTGATTATGACAAGTTGACCATTGAAGTATGGACAAACGGCAGTGTTTCACCCGAACATTCGATTGGGTTGGCCGCAAAACTGATCAAGGATCACATGGCGATCTTTATCAATTTTGAGGAAGAGGCTGAGGAACCCGTTGAAATCGCGCCTTTGCCCCTGGCTTCGCCCGTGAATGAACATCTGGATAAATCAGTTGACGAGTTAGAACTTTCGGTTCGCTCCTACAATTGTTTAAAGAACGCCAACATCAAGACGATTCGTGAACTGGTGCAAAAAAGCGAAAACGAAATGCTCAAGACCAAAAACTTTGGGCGCAAATCACTCAATGAAATCAAGGATATTTTATCTTCGATGGGGTTGGGTTTGGGCATCAGACTGGATGATACTGGTCAGGTCGTCCATGCCGCCGGACAGGAGTAAGAAAGTAAAGCAATGAGACATTTAGTAGCACATCGAAAATTGGGTCGTACTTCTTCACATCGCAAAGCGCTCCTGCGAAATCTTTGCACGTCACTTATTTTGCATGAACGGATCGTGACGACTTTGCCAAAAGCCAAAGAATTACGTCCGTATGCAGAAAAAGTTGTGACCCTTGGTCGGCGCATCAGCAAATCGCGCAAGGACGGCAACGTCGGTGATGCACTGACTGCGACTCGTTTAGCTTCCGGTTACTTTTTTGCTGGTAATGCCAATCGTGACTGGAGCAAGCCACATTTGCAAAAAGAAGAGCGTACCGCAGGCGTCGCGGCGCTTAAAAAGCTGGCCGGTGATTTGGCTGAGCGTTTTGCTGAGCGTCCAGGCGGGTATCTGCGGATCATCAAACTCGGACACCGTTCCGGCGATAACGCAGAAATGGCGATCATTGAATTTGTTGGCAACGAAGATAAAAAATTAAAAGCTAATAAAGACGCCAAATGGATTAGTTAAGTTTCAGTGAAGAGCTGACAGCGGTTCTTTCCAGCTATTGCCTAAAGCCTCAACCGGACTAATAATCATGCGGTTGAGGCTTTTGCTTATTGTTAAGAGCCGCGACTTACTGAATTGTGTACATCAGATATTAACTTTGAGAAAGCACCATTACGCTAAAACTAATTTGACCCCCAACTGCTAAAAATGCCCCAACTTGTCCCGACTATGAAAAAGTCCCCATCATCGAAAACTCCCGTCACTAAATCCAGACCAGCGCCCAAGAAAACAAACCCGTCATCGAACTCCAGTGCCAGTGATTTTACTGAATTGCGAAGCTTGCAGGAGATCAAAGAACTAATTGAGTTCGCTTCTGAAAAGCAATTCGACGTGATTGAACTTAAGCGCGGTGATTTTCGCCTGTGCCTGCGTCGTGGCGGCGCACCAGCCGAAATACCGAATCAACCGACTGTGCCGATACTGCCGCCGGTTCCTGCGCCTGCCGCATCGTCTTTTGCGGCGATGCCTGCATCTGTGACAACCGTAGAGTCGGGAGCCGCAACGCCCACGCCTGTAGTGGCAGAAGACCTCCATATTATCACCTCTCCCATCGTTGGCACTTTTTACCGCTCTTCATCACCGACGGCTGAACCATTCATCAAAAACGGTGAATTGATCGAAGCGGGACAAACGCTCTGTATTGTCGAAGCGATGAAATTGATGAATGAAATCCAGTCTGATGTCAGCGGGACAGTTATCAAATTCTTCGTCGAAAGCGGTCAGCCAGTCGAATACGGACAACCGTTGTTTGGAATAAAACTATAGGATTTAGTAGCTGGGATTTAGGATTTAGCGGAACCCTTTTGGGCACGGCTAAATCCTAAACCCTAAACCCTGAATCCTAAATCTTATGTTCAAAAAAATTCTTATTGCCAATCGCGGCGAAATTGCCTGTCGCATCATCTGGGCTTGTAAAGAACTCGACATCAAAACCGTTGCTGTTCATTCCGAAGCCGACCGCGATGCGCTCCACGTGCGCTATGCCGACGAAGCGATTTGCATTGGCCCGCCGCCTTCTGCGCAAAGTTATCTCAACATTCCCGCCATCATCGCCGCCGCCGAAATCACCGACGTAGACGCGATTCATCCAGGCTATGGTTTCCTGGCCGAAAACGCGCACTTTGCCGAAGTCTGTGGCGAATGCAATATCAAATTCATCGGCCCTTCACCTAAAGTGATCCGACAAATGGGCGACAAGTCCGAAGCACGGCGCACGATGGTTGCCGCTGGCGTTCCTGTCACTCCGGGCAGCGAAGGCTTGCTTGATGACGAGGAAGCCGCCGTGAGCGCCGCCGAAAAAATTGGCTACCCTGTCCTGATTAAAGCTACCGCCGGAGGTGGCGGACGCGGCATGCGTGTGGCACAGAATGCTGAAGAATTGCGGCATGCCTACAACACCGCCCGCGCCGAAGCAGAAACCGCCTTCAAAAATAGTGGCGTGTATCTGGAGCGTTACATCGCTCGTCCGCGCCATATCGAAATCCAGATTTTGGCTGACGAATACGGTCAAGTGATTCACCTCGGCGAACGCGAATGCTCGATTCAGCGTCGCCATCAAAAGCTGATCGAAGAATCTCCTTCGCCTGCGATCACAAAAGAATTGCGCGAAGAAATGGGGCGCGTCGCGGTTAAGGCTTGTCAGGAAGTTGGTTATTCAAACGCCGGCACCATTGAGTTTTTGCTGGATGAAAATAACAACTTCTATTTTATGGAAATGAACACGCGGATTCAGGTTGAGCATCCGGTTTCTGAACTCGTGACTGTTTCCGATTTAGTCGCCGCGCAAATCCGTATCGCTTCCGGCGAACCACTCAACCGCTCACAGGAAGACGTTCTCTTTGTCGGTCACGCTATCGAATGCCGTATCAACGCCGAAGACCCGGAAACCTTTACTCCCAGTCCTGGCCGCATCACGACCTTTAATTTACCCACTGGCCCCGGCGTTCGGATAGACACCGCCGCCTATGCCGGATATTTTGTCCCGCCCTATTACGATTCGATGATCGCCAAGATCATCGTGCATCACCGCACCCGCGAACGCGCCATTATGCGCATGCGGCGCGCACTTGAAGCCACTGTCATCGAAGGCATCAAGACTACAATTCCCATGCACCTCAAGATTCTCGCCGAGCAGGATTTCATTGATGGAAATCTTTCGACCCGCTTTATGGATCGGTTTATGAAGTAAGACCGAAAAGAAACTTGCACACATTTATCTGAAGACTTAAGCTCTTCGTGTGGTGAGTACACATGAATTCAAGGATATTGTAATTAAACGTTGCCGAGCGAATTCAATTAGTATTTGCAAGCTTTTGCACGAAAGCTGACCTATTCTATGAACGATTTGATGAAACGAATCACGATTAATCCAGAACAATGTGACGGACGACCCTGCATACGTGGGATGCGAATTCGTGTAATTGATATTCTTGATTTGTTTGCGGCGGGCCTTAGCCCGGAGCAAATTCTTGATGAATTGCCTGATCTCGAACCTGATGACATCAAAGCTGCACTTTATTATGCGGGAATGAAAATTTCATAGATAAGATTTTCATGAAAAGATTCTGCTGGTTATTCTTGATTTTTCTTGCGCTGCTGATTGGCGGCTACGGGATTTTTTATTTGCCTGTCAGCGCCCAGCAACAATTTAAGCAAACGACTCGCAATGATGTTGTTGTGCGTTTGCAGCAACAGCTTGAGCGGGGCGAAGTGAAGCTTGAATACTCTGACACGAGCGGCTATCTGCAATCAGTCCTGAAATATTTAGGTACGCCAATTTCTTCGCAGTCGCTGGTTTTCTCGCGCACGAGCCTGCAAACAGGGCATATCTCTCCGACCAATCCCCGCGCAATTTTTTTTAATGACGAAGTTTATGTGGGCTGGATTCGAGGCGCGGAATTGATTGAGATCACGGCCATTGATCCGAAGCTCGGCGCGGAGCTTTATGTCTTAGAGCAAAAGAAAACTGACCAGCCGCGATTTGCTCGTGGCACTGGCTGCACCGGTTGTCACATCTCTGCGAACACACGTTATGTGGCGGGACATTTATTGCGTTCGGTCTCGCCGGATGTTTCGGGTAACAGCTACATTACGGATCACACGTCACCGCTGCTGCAACGCTGGGGTGGCTGGTATGTCACCGGGACGCACGGGAACGAACGGCATTTGGGCAATATGATATCCGATGCTGCTAACAACCTGGACAGCCCGGAAAATATGGTCGGCGGCAATCTTACCAGTCTTGCTAAAAAATTTGATCTGAGTGGTTATGCTTCACCGCACAGCGACATCGTAGCGTTGATGGTGCTGGCGCATCAGACGCAGGGACAAAACCTGATTGTCTGGCTGGGACAGGAAGCGCGGATGGCGCAACGCGAACAGGAAGAGCTTGCGCAAACGACGTCGAATTCTACCGACAAATGGCAGCATAGTCCAAAGCACAAGCTGCAATACGCGACGGATGAAGTGCTGAAATATTTATTGTTTACTGAGGAAGCGCAATTCAATTCACCCATCAAAGGCACGTCAGAATTTGCCCGGGAGTTTGCGGCAAAAGGTATCAGGGACAAGCAGGCAAGATCATTGCGCGATTTTGATTTGCAGCAGCGGCTGTTTCGTTATCCGTGCAGCTATCTTATTTACACCGAGGCTTTTGATAATATTCCCCAACCCGCGCTGGATTATTTGTATCGCAGGTTATGGCTGATATTGACCGGGCAGGATAATGACAAAGCTTTTGCGTCACTCAAAGAGGCCGACCGCAAAGCAATACTTGAAATTTTGTGCGCGACGAAAAAGAATCTGCCGGAATATTTTTACAATAGTTTGGAGACCCATCAATGAAACAACTCTGCATTGCATTACTACTTGCCCTTTTATTTTCCGGCTCTGTGACGGCACAGAAAAAAGCCAAAAATGATCCTGACAAAAAAGAATGGCAACAGCTTTTCAACGGCAAAGATTTGAAGGACTGGCTGCCGAAAATTACGGGTTATGATTTGAATGACAACTTCGGCAATACATTTCGTGTTGCCAACGGAATGATGCAGGTCGGCTACGAAAAATACGACAAATTTAATGACCGCTTTGGACATGTTTTTTACAAGGATAAATTTTCGTATTACATCATCGTCGTTGAATATAGATTCACTGGAGATCAGGCTCCCGGCGGAGCGAATTGGGCGACGCGCAACAGCGGCATTATGATCCATTGCCAGGACCCGAAAACAATGGGCAAGAATCAGGATTTTCCCATTTCCATCGAAGCGCAACTGCTCGGCGGATTGGGCAAAGGGCCACGCTCGACGTTGAATTTATGCACTCCCGGAACCAATGTAGAAATGGACGGTAAGCTGTTCACGCCACATTGCATCAACTCCAAATCGAAAACATACGATGGCGATCAATGGGTACGCGCCGAAGTCGAAGTGCGCGGCAACGAGTCCATCAAACATATTATTGACGGGCAAGTCGTGTTGTCTTACGAGAAGCCACAAATCGGCGGAGGCAACGTCAGCGGTCACGATCCGAAAGTCAAAGAAGATGGCAAAATGTTGAGCGAAGGCTACATTTCATTGCAGAGCGAAAGCCACCCCGTCGAATTTCGCAAAGTCGAATTGCTGAATCTGTGCGGCTGTATGGACACGAAAGCAACGAATTATAAATCGTATTTTGTGAAGGCTGATAATACGAAATGTAAGTACAAGGGCAAGAAATAAGGAGTTCGCTATGCCGCGAAAAAAAATGCCCAGCGCTGAATGCACTTATTGCCAGCAACCATTTGTTAAGAAAGTCATGACTAAACATCTGTCGTCCTGTGCTGCGCGACAAGCTATTATTGACAAAGCTCAGGCGAGCAAAAAGCCGAATGAAAAACTGTATTATTTGCGCACGCAAGATGCTTATGGCGGTGATTTCTGGCTGGAGTGAGAAGTGCGCGGAACTGCTTCGATGAAGGATTTGGATAGCTATTTACGTGCCATTTGGTTGGAATGCTGCGGGCACAGGAGCGAATTTTCGCTGGGCGGTTGGGGAACGCCGAAAGTCGCGCTCACGCGTAAAATTGCTGACGTTTTCAAGTCGGAAGTGGAATTGCTGCATTACTATGATTTCGGCACAACCTCTGAAACTAAAGTAAAATTTGTTGCCGTGCGCGAGGGCGTACCGACAACCAAACACCCAATGGCGTTAATGGCGCGGAACCTCATTCTGGAAATTCCCTGTATCGAATGCAAAAAAACGGCAACGATGTTTTGTGAAGAATGCTTAATTGAGGATAGTATTTTTGGCGCACTGTGCGATGCCCATGCAGAAACTCATCCCCACGACAATTACGGAGAGCCAGCGCCGTTACTAAATTCGCCGCGCCTGGGAATGTGTGGTTATAACGGGCCTGCCGATCCTCCGTACTAAATTTGCTCAGTCACACTTTCTTGAAAGTCTCTCACTTTACCTGATGCCCCAAAGGCTTTCAGCAGTAAACAAGTGAATGCCAATCCAGTGCAACACGCCATTACTCCGACCATCGGCAAGGCTGTACCGTTATGAAAACGGCTGACCAGAGCGGAGGCGGCTGCGCCCAAAAACATTTGCAAAAATCCGATCATTCCTGACGCCGCTCCGGCATTTTTATCAAAGGGCGAGAGCGCCATCGCAGTTGTGTTCGGATGCAGAATTCCCTGACAGGACATATACAAAAAAATAAGCACTAACGTTCCGATGATGCCGATGAATCCAAGCGCCGTGCCGATGAACAATAACAGGCCGCAAGCCGCCTGAAATCCACTAATCGCGTAGGTGATTTGCGAACTATTAAATCTTCGCAGCAACAGGCGACTGACCTGACTGCTAAAAATAAATCCGAACGCAGTCGCTCCAAAAATCCAGCCATAATGCGCTTCGCTGATGCCAAAAAGCTTGATGTAAACAAAAGGCGAACCGCTGATATACGCAAACATTCCGGCGCTCGTGAATCCACTGCATAAGGCAAAGGCGAGAAATTGCGTATTCTTCAAAACACCGAAATATTCCAGCACCGCTTTGTCAGGTCGAAGCGAAATTGAAACATCCGCTTCTTTGCTTTCCTTCAGAAAAACGATGACTGATGCACCCAAAAGAATGCCGAAAATTACCAATGCAAAAAAGATTGTGCGCCATCCAAACCACACTAAGAACATTCCGCCAATGCTGGGAGCGATGATGGGAGCAACTCCCATCACCAGCATCAAACTCGAAAGCGCCCCGGCAATTTCTGTGACCGGATAAACATCGCGGATGATAGCGCGGACTGCAACCATCGAAGCGCAGCTGCCCAGCGCCTGTAATAATCGCAGCGCAATCAACCACTTCACATCAAAAGCAAACGCACAGCCAAGACTAGCAAACGTGTAAAGCGCAACGCCAAACAACAGTGGTTTTTTTCGGCCAATTCGGTCAAGCACGGGACCGTAAAATAATTGCCCGAAACTAATGCCAATAAAAAAACTGGTGAGCGATAACGTGACGTGCGAAATATCGGTCTGCAAATCCTGCGCGATGGCTGGAAACGAAGGCAAATACATGTCAATGCTGAAGGGCGCAATTGCCGCCATCGCACCAAGAATTAAGATTACCGGATTGAATTTTTTAGTACTCATCTTGCGATAGTTTTGTAATGCTTAAGGCTCAGCGGTGATTTTGCTGCTGAGGCGAAAAGAACAACGTTACCACAGACGGGAGGAAAAAGAAGAGTATCGTGGCAGGAAACGCGTAGCGCAAACTTTCCAGTTTGCGTTGACAACAGGAAACCCTGCTCAGGAAAAGCACAATTTTTCTCCTGAGCTTACAGTTCAGTAAGCAACACAAACTGGAAAATTTGTGCTACAACAGCAAAATTCAAATCCCCTGAATAACCTTTCCTTTTCTCTGCGCACCTGATTTACTGTGCAAGACTTTTCAGCCGCTCCGTTCATTGTGAGGCGCGCCCCCTTGATGCGCTTCTGAACAGAATTAATTACAGGAGAAGATTGCTATGAAAAAAATGCTGATTAATTTTTTATCGCTGGCCTTACTGGTCGGCTTTGGTAATGTTTTTAGTTTTGCGGGAGGAAACAATATGAACGACCCGAAAGAAAAAGGCGCTGAGCCTGTGCCACCACAAGCCAACAATACCAGTACGCTGGATGACCAGAAAAATGTCGCCATTACGGTCTATAACTCAAATATCGCCCTGGTCAAAGACACGCGTACTCTGAAGGTGCCGCGCGGGACTTCGCAATTACGATTTATGGATGTCGCGCAGCAAATTAACGCGACTACTGTTCACATTAAATCAATCACCGCGCCAAATGCGCTGGCAGTAGTTGAGCAAAGCTACGAATACGATTTATTGAACCCCGGCAAATTATTGGATAAATATGTGGGCAGGGAATTGACCCTCGTCCTGAAAACGCTGGAAAATAATAGCGAGAAACTCACGCCGACACGGGCGACATTGCTCTCGAATAACAGCGGTCAGGTCTGGCAGATTGGCGGTCAAATTGTGATTAATCCCAGCAACATTTCTGAAATTCGTTTTGACACTTTGCCGCAGGATTTGATTGCCAAACCGACGCTTGTCTGGACGCTCAATAACACCGGCGCCGACACGCATACAGTCGAAGCCTCGTACTTGACCAGCGGCCTCGGCTGGCGTTCGGATTACGTGGTCGTCGTCAATAAAGACGACACGAAAGCAGATTTGAATGGCTGGGTTACGATTAATAATAACAGCGGTACAGCCTACAAAAATGCAGAACTGAAACTTGTAGCTGGTGATGTGAATCGTGTCCAGGAGCAGGTGCAGATGGACAAAATGAAATCAATGCGTGCAGGGGTGGCTAGCGCAGCCGCTCCGCCACAGTTTCAGGAGCAAGCTTTCTTTGAATATCATCTCTACACGCTGCAACGTCCGGCGACACTGAAAAACAATGAGACAAAGCAAATTAGTTTGCTCTCGGCAGCAAACTTCGCAGTTAAGAAAGAACTCATTGTCAACGGACAGCAATATTATTATCAGGGCTATAATAATCCCGGCGAGCCGATCAAAGAAAAAGTTGGTGTCTATGTTGAATTCAAAAACAGTAAAGAGAATCAACTTGGACAGCCATTACCAGCGGGAGTTGTCCGAGTTTACAAAGCCGACAGTGATGGCGCACAACAATTTATCGGCGAAAATAATATTGACCACACGCCGAAAGATGAACAGGTGAAGATCAAGCTTGGTGATGCATTTGATGTTGTGGCTGAGCGTAAACAGACCGACTATAAAGCTATCTCGCGCCGCGCTTTTGAATATGCTTACGAAATTCGCATCCGCAATCACAAAGAAGAAGCCGTCAACGTAATAGTGAACGAACCAATTAGTGCCGAATGGGAAATGATTAACTCATCTTTTCCAGCGGAAAAAACTGCGGCATTTGCGGCACGTTTTAATGTGCCAGTCGCAAAGGATGGAGAAGCCGTGTTGACTTATCGTGTACGGGTGAAATTTTAAGGGAAAAAAAGTGCCTGAAAATAGAGCGGGCAGTCCCGTTAGTTCCTGCCCATTTCAGCAGCGTCCTCAGCCAGTGGGGTATTTTAACCGCTGCTTGTTGCTTGGCATTATACCAAAAGAAAACGGATTGCCAAGCCCTGAAATCATTTTTTTTATTAAAATTTCAAAAACTTTTTAAACCGCAAGATTTTGTGCTGGTGTTTAAACTTAACGGGCTAATTTGTGGCTTGCCCAAGTTCAATTAACTGGTTTTCATCTAAAATTGTCAGGCCTAACTCTATAGCGCGGACAAGTTTTGAACCTGCTTCCTCTCCCGCGACAATAAAATCAGTTTTTTTGCTGACACTGGAGTTCACTCGACCGCCACGTGCTTCAATAAAATTTTTAGCATCGTCACGTTTAAATGTTGGCAATGTTCCGGTTAGCACAAATTGCTTGCCCTCGAAAACGCGCTCTACCTGAGACTCACCCGCAGCCCGCACAACTTCCATCAGGACGCCTGCTGCCTGGAATCGAGCCAGTAATTGTTGGTTAATTTCCTGCGCGAACCATTCGTAAATGGCGACCGCCATGATAGCGCCGACTTCAAAAATATTGGCAAGCTCTTCGACCGAAGCGGCGGCGAGTTTTTCCATCGAACCAAAATAATTTGCCAGAATTTGTGCTGTGCGTTCGCCAACGTGACGAATATCGAGTCCGTGCAGCAATCGCGCCAGGCCTGCCTGTTTACTCGCTTCGATTTGGGCGAGCAAATTATCCGCTGATTTTGTTCCCATTCTTTCCAGCGCAATCAGCTCATCACGTTTTTCGTGCAGGTGGAATAAATCTGCTACGTCGTGAATCAGCGGTGACAGGGTTGGTTGATTGTCACCCTGAATTCTGGCTGCCGTAAGTTGTTGCGCCAGCGCTTCGCCCAAGCCTTCAATTCGCATGGCTCTCCGCGCCGCAAAATAAATTATTCGTTCGCGCACTTTAGCGGGGCAATCGTGATTTGGGCAGCGTGTGACAGCTTCATCTTCCGGCCTGACAAGTGCAGTCTGACATTCGGGGCAATGACCAGGAAAGACGATTTCTTTTTCTTCGCCGGTGCGTCGTTCGGTGATGACTTTGAGAACCTGCGGAATAATTTCTCCACTTTTTTCGATGAAGACATAATCGCCCAGCATCACGCCTAATCGTTTCATTTCGTCGGCATTATGCAGGCTGGCGCGGGTGACGGTTGTGCCTGCCAGCAGGACTGGCTCAAACACGGCCACCGGAGTGATTGCGCCGGTACGACCAACCTGATAAATCACATCTATCAATTTGGTTGAGATTTGGCGGGCGGGAAATTTATAAGCGATAGCCCAGCGCGGTGATTTGGAAGTCCAGCCGATTTCTTCCCGCACCGCAGTTTGATTGACTTTGATTACGATGCCATCAGTTTCGTAATTTAAATCATCGCGCTTCGTGTCCCATTCATTGCAAAAGGCGATCAGGTCATCAATCGTTTTACAGGTGCGGCGATGTGCATTGACTTTGAAGCCAGCGCGTTCCATCCAGCGCATTGACTCTTCGTGCGTGCTGAAAGCTTCGTCGCCACTAAAGAAAAGCTGATAACAGAAAATATCAAGTTTGCGCTCCGCCACGATCTGCGGATCAAGTTGGCGCATTGTGCCGGATGCCGCATTGCGCGGATTGGCGTAAGTTGGCAAGCCCTGTTCAGATCGTTCGTGGTTCATTTGCTGGAACGATTCGTGCGGCAAATAAACTTCACCACGCACTTCAATTTCACGCGGCAAATTGGTTGCCGCTGCAACTTCAAAAAGCGAGGTCGGTTGTTTCGCCTGTGCGCCATTTTTAACGCGCAACGGAATCGAACGAATAGTGCGAACATTATTGGTGACGGCCTCGCCGCGTACCCCATCGCCCCGTGTGACGCCATTGGTTAAGACGCCATTTTCATAAATCAGCGAAATGCTCAACCCATCAATTTTGAGTTCTGCGACGTAATCAAATGCTCGTCCGCCCGCCAGTTTTTCGCACCGCTTCCCCCATTCCTTTAAATCGCCAATGTTGTAGCTGTTGTCGAGCGAGAGCATCGGGCGTTTGTGGATGTATTCCGTAAACCCTGCGGCGGGCTGGCCTGAAACGCGTTGTGTTGGGCTGTCAGACGTGATGAGTTCGGGCTGCTCAGTTTCCAGGTCGCGCAGCCTTTTCAGCAACGCATCGTATTCGACATCCGCTACAATCGGCGCATTCATCACATAGTAACGATAATCGTAATCGTTAATGAGACGACGTAATTCGACGATTTCCTTTGCTGCTGATTTATTTTCCATGAAGAGAACAAATTTTAATTGAAGCCAATAAACACCGGCTCTGTCACCAGCGAGATGCCAAATTTCTCACGCACCTGCGTTTGGATTTGCTGGACGAATTCAATTACTTCGCTGGCTGTTGCGTTACTACGATTAATAATTGCCAGCGTGTGCTTTGACGAAATGCCGACGCGTCCACGTCCGTAGCCTTTATAAAATCCGGCCTGTTCGATGAGCCATGCCGCTGGCACTTTAATTTTGCCATTGGGCGCGGCGAAATTCGGAACGTGATCACTGTTCGTTATTAACTTAAGCTTTTTAGCCGCAGTTTCCACCTGGGTGAACTCCTCAGCAGTGATAACTGGGTTTTTGAAAAATGAACCTGCGCTCTGGCAATCGAGATCATTGGTAGAAATCAGCATCCCTTTGCTGGCGCGAATAATACGGACAGCTTCGCGGACTTCGTGCAATTCCGGCGGCTGCTTGCGATCTGCAAAATATTTTTGCAGATCAGGGTAATGCAAGTCCGGTTCGCCATGCGTTTTTAGTTTGTACGTCACTGCCAGGACGATGTAACGATCCCGTTCGGTCGTATTAAAAATACTGGCGCGATAGGTAAACTGACATTGCTCGTGGTTCATTTCAACGACGCGCTTTTGCTGCCGATCATAAACGCGCACCGCTACAATTGTCTGGCTTACTTCCTGACCGTAAGCGCCGACATTTTGAATAGGAGTCCCACCAACCAACCCTGGGATTCCGCTTAGACATTCAATTCCGGTCAGGCCACACGCCACGCATTTCTTTACGAAACCATCCCAGTCTTCGCCTGCCGCCGCCGTGACCAGCGCCGCATTTTTTTTAGGTTTTTGAAACGAAATGCCTGTCAACGCGAGGTGCAACACCAGGCCTGAGAAGCCAATGTCAGCAATCAAAATATTGCTGCCACCGCCCAGCACAAAAATCGGGAGTTTCAGCAGTTGCGCGAAATTCAGCGCCTCGTGCAATTGCTCTTCGTTGTGAACGTCGGAAAAATAACGCGCGATGCCGCCAATTCGTAACGTTGTGTAAGGTGCAAGGCGGACATTTTCGCGGATCGTACTGAGCATAAATTAAGCCGCCCGTTCGAGGTCTGTGGGGCTAAGGTAGCCAACTAAAAAACCATCACCGTCAATCACCGCCAAACGATGTAACGGTGATTCTTTCAGCTTCTTTGTGGCGTGTTCAAGGGATGCTCGCATCGGGACGAAAAGCGAATCATCAATTGGTTGCATCACCTCGCGCACAATTGTTTTGTCCCACGCTTCCTGGGGCAGCACGCGCATTTTTTCCAGCACGAGCATGCCATGCAAACGCCCATCGTTGGCGACGGGATAACTGGTGTAGCGATGTTTGGCGAGAATCTGGTCAATGAAATCACTGATCAGCATTTCTGGCGAAACACTGATTGGTGGACGACTCATCACCTTTGCAACTGTGCCATCCGCCGCGAGGTCGGTGGCTCCGGCGGGCTGATTTTGTTCGGCTTGCAACTTGCGGTAATGGTAATCTTCTTCGGCGGATTTCTTCAGGAAAAATGCAATCAGAATCATCCACACTGCGGTGAACGGATCGCGCCACCAGATTGCGCGATACAGTCCATAAGAAGCGAGCATGTAAGCCAGCGCTACACCTAATCGTTTGGCGGTGAGCGTGGCAGCAACAATGTCTTTGTTGCGATGCCACAGAAAGGCGCGCAACACGCGTCCACCATCCAGCGGTAAACCCGGAATCAAATTGAACATTGCCAGCGCGACGTTCCCTGTAAACAAATACATAAACATCGCCTGCAGCGGATACCGCAATTGTCCGCTGATAGTGGCTTGCGTGACGAGCAGGCAAAGCATAAAAATCACGCCGAGCAAAAACGAAGCTACCGGCCCCGCAATCGCAATGCGCAATTCAGCCATCGCAGTTTGGGGATCAATTGCCAGGCGCGCATAGCCACCAAAAATATGTAAACGAATTTCGACGGTGCGGATATGTTCGAGTTTGGCGACCAGCGCGTGCGCTAATTCATGCACAATGATTGAACCGAACATCAGCACGGTCATCAGGATAGCAAAAATCATGGCCTCCCAAACTCCGATTTCGTCCACCTGTTGCGGCAGATAAAATCGTGCGACCAGCCAGAAATGCAACCCTGCCACCAGCAGCCAACTATAATCCACCATCAGCGGGATGCCGGAAATACGGGCTAATTGAAACGGTTGCAAGCGCATAACTGGATAATAACAAAATCGCCCATTCAAGCCAGCATCGAAACGGAGCAATGACCGAAAAATTATCTGCTGCATTTTGTAAAATTGAAAAAAATGCTACTTTGACTACACCATCATTTTCATTGTTAGTGAGACTCAGAATTTTCGTATTCACGAGGACAAACCCATGTCATATAAATATCTGCCGATGTTTTTCCTGCTGACTGTTTTCAGTTTCCCAACCTTCGCCACGCAAGCGGCCTCGCCTGCCAAAAAAGCCGAAACCAAAATTACGATTTACCGCGATGAATACGGCATTCCGCACATCTACGCTCCGACACACGCTGCCGGATTATATGCTTCAGGCTGGGCGCAGGCAGAAGATCGCCTTGAAGAAATCTTGAAAAATTATTTGCGCGGTACGGGCGAAATGGCGGCGGCATTTGGCGGTGAAGACAATTATAACGATGACCTACAGGCGCGGATGTGGCGCTTTTACGATGTCGCGCACGACAACTACGAAAAAATCATGCCGGAAGTGCGTGTTGGGATTGAAGCCTTTATCGCAGGCATCAACGATTACATGACTGCGCACAAAAACGAAGTTCCATCGTGGTGGGGTGATCGTCGTGTCGAGAAATACATGCCCGTCGCTTTTGGTCGGCAATACATTTGGAGCTGGCCTGCCGGACAAGCGTTTGGTGATCTGAAAGCGATTGGTCTGACGCCGAATTTTAGTGTTGATCCGCGCGCCTCCAATGAAATTGCGATTGCTCCTTCACACTCCAAAGAAGGTGTAGCGATGCTGATTATTGATCCGCATCTGGGCTGGTTTGGGCGGCAACGATTTTGGGAATTACGCCTGCACGCAGGAAACATTTACGCCAGCGGTTTTGCCACTGCCGGTGTGCCGTATGTTGGCCTCGGTCATTCATCGGATGTTGCGTGGGCGCACACGACCGGCGGGCCGGACACGGGCGACATTTATGCGCTGCAACTCAATCCCAAAAATCCGCTGGAATATAAATACGATAATGGTTGGCGCAAACTGACTCCGCGTACTGTGAGTATAAAAGTCAAAGGCGAAGACAAACCGCGCACGGCAACGTTTTACGATTCACATCACGGCCCCATCGTAGCGAAAAAGGATAATGTCGCTTATGCCGCGCAACTCGCCTACGCGAACGAAGTCAGCTACATCGAATCGAAATATCTTTTCAACATTGCGAAGGATTACAAAGACGCGATGAAGGCGATGGAAGGCGGTCGTGTGATGCCACAAAATGTGATGGTCGCCGACACCGGCGGCAACATTTATTATCAGCGCACAGGCCGTGTGCCGATCCGTCCAAACGGATATGATTGGACGAAACCCGTTGATGGTTCGACCTCAAAAACCGAATGGCTGGGCATTCATAAAACGACTGATTTGCTTTCGATTTTGAATCCGCCCCAGGGTTATATGCAAAACTGCAATGTTCCACCTGATGTAATGATGGTGAACAGCCCTTTGCAAGCCAGCAAATTTCCATTTTACATGTTTAATGATCGGATACAGATGACGCATCAACGCGGTTATTCAGCAGTGAAATTCCTGGAAGAACATAAGCAAATTTCGGTGGAAGATATGAAGGCGCTCGCGGTGAATATGTACTGTGCGCAATATGATCGCTGGGTCAAAGTGCTGACGAATGCTTATCAAAAATTTGGCGATTCGCACAACACAGATACGCAGACGGCATTAGCCGGAATTGAGGTGTGGGATGGATATACAAATCCTGATTCAAAAGGCGCGTTGAAATTTTATTATTGGCGCAATTCATTATCCAAACGAATGGGGCAGGAAGCTTACCTCGCGCTCGTCAACAAAGTGAATGATTATGCTGATTTATTTGGCTGGAGCAAGCCTGCGGTTGCACTGACTGAATCTGAACAACGAATGATGATCGAGGCTTTGGAAGACGGAGTGAAGCGAATGCTCACGAATCACGGAAATCTTAACGCAGCCTTTGGTGATGTCTTTCGCGTTGGACGGGATGAATTGTCCTGGCCGGTTGGTGGTGGTTCGCAATTGGTTGAAGGAATGGCGACCTTGCGTTCCGTCAATTTTAGCGCCGAGCAAGTCGATCATACGCGCTGGGGTTTCGGCGGTCAGACTTCCACCGAAGTCGTAGTCCTGAGCAAGCCTATCAAAAGTTTCACGCAACCACCGATTGGTCAGAGCGATGTCAGGACTTCGCCGCATTACCGCGATCAGGCCGAAAAACTTTTCAGCCAGGCACAAATGAAACCTACCTGGTTTGCGAAAGAAGAACTCATGAACGGCCACGTCAAATCACAAGTTGAACTTGAATGGCCAAAGAAGAAATAGTTTGATCGTAGAAAGTTTGCACTCCTCTGTTTGATTATTTTTTGATGATTGGTGCGCCCCAGCCATCGTATTCACCATTACTTTCCTGCGCCAGTCTGAAGAAAGTAATAACAATTTTATCAATCGTGGGAAGATCAACTGCTGAGACTTTTACAAAGTTAAGGCAATATTCTTTGCTCGTCTCTTCTCCGCGCTCACTTTCCTGCCACGATCCAATCTCCAGGTTTGCTATTTTTTGTTTGAATTCTTCTCGCTTTGCAGCTGAAGGGAAATAAACGAAATGGTCAACCGGTCTGGGCTGGCTCAGATCATCGTCATGCTGGAGCAGCGTTTGAATAATGCGCTGATTCTGGATGGTCTGCATTTCTTCCGGCAAGGGCGATAGAAACTGTAGATACCCGCTGCAATCAGGGTCTTTTCGCAAGGCAAAAAAGAACGGATAGTCACTTATCTTTTGAGCTAAAAAAGCTTTGATCTCATCCAGTCCTGAACGGGAGTCACCCTCGGTATAAACAAAAAAAGTTCTTTCTCCCTGCGACGTTATGCGCCCAACATAAATATACGGCCTGGGTAATTGCGCCAGTTCACGGATTGCATCGTCTACCAGGCAAAGTTCGGGGAACTCTTCATCGGTTGACAAGCCATCAGGATTTGAAGATTTAAGGCTTATCCTGATTAAGATCAGATGCGGGTCGGCGAGGATTCCCAAGGCTGAGCCAGCCTCTAAATCAAGCAAGACAGAGGTTAATTTATCCGCCACTAATGTAAAATAATTTCCCCAGTTATCGCTCATTTATTTACCTGCTAACTTGTTTTAATTGCGGAAGCCCACACTAAGGGCAACAAAGTAAAACGCGGAAGCTCAGTAGTAAAGAGTAATGCAACTCTCAATTACTTATCTTCCGCGTTTTGACTTAAGTTATAAAAGCTTCCTGACTAAGCTTCGTTTTCCTTTTTTCCCCGGCGTCTGATTTTAGCGGCGATCCCGGCTAAACCTGTGCCCAACAGCAGGAGCGTGGCTGGTTCAGGGACGTTTGCGCCAATCCGATCTGCGGTGCCGGCAATACTGCCGACATGCAATCCCATTGGAGCCGGCCCAATATTAAAAACAAAAAAATCAATCGTGTTAGCGCCACTGATGAAATTGACACCAACGGGCAGGGCAAAGGCCGACAAAGAAAAGTATCCTTTTGTCACTTTTATCCCTGTGCTCTGACCATTTAAAAAGATTTCCACGTCATCATCAACCGACAGCGTCCCGCTGATCATTGCAGTCGAAGCATTCAGCCCTGTCAAATCAAATGTCGTGCGAAAAATGTAATTCCCAATTGGTTGCGCGGCAGTGCCAGTCGGCTGGATCGAAACCCATTGCGAACTGGCAGTGTTGGGTATCCAGTCTTTGGGGTTCGGTGAAGTAACAAAGACATTGTTGAGGGTGGAACCGGTGACATACTTATAATGTGTGTCAATCGCCCCAGCCGCCAACAGGTTGCCGTTGTTATCAACTCCGGTAGTGTAAAGTTTAATTGGATCAGCCCGAACTGCACTTGTGACAGTCAGACTAAGAATAAGCAAACATAATAGTTTCAAAAAACTCTTAAGGAACATAAATTTCCCTCACTTGGATTGGCCAGGAAATACGAGGCCAAAACTCAGATTAGCCCTCCTGTTTTTTTTCAGAAAACTGTAAAAAAACAGAGAAGCGATGCCCTTTTTCTTTGCCTTTGATTCAAGGAGCCTGATAACTCGCTTAATCTCGCAGGTCAAAATATATTGGGGATAGTTCCGGGAGTTTATAACACTTTAGACGAAAATTTCAACAGGAATTGCAGAATTAGTTTTAACGTAAGTGGCTGGTGTTAAAAGGGTTGCTGGAGAGCAAGGGGAAAAATTGTCCCGCCATCTTTTTACCGCTGGGAATGCGTGGAACGCCTGCCAATAATTCCTCATTAGAAGCCGAATAAACTCCATCTTGAAAAACATTAATGACAGTTGCGCGTCGTGGGCTGGCAGTAGTGTTGGCGTAAGAGCCGTGAATCATGCGGGGATGATGAAACGTACATTCGCCTTTTTTTAGTTCAATTGCGGTGGGGATAAACGCTGCTTTTTGCGCATCACTCAGCACCGTTTGGATGGCATCCATATCTCCGGCTAAACCAGTAATTGGCAAGTCCGGCCACAAATGTGATTTGGGAATATAGTGTAAGCAGCCATTATTTTTATCAGCATCATCCAGCCCAATCCAGCAGGTCAAATGTGCCAGCGGCTGCGTGCGCGTCCAATACGAATAATCCTGATGCCAGGCGACTACGCCGCCGTGGTGTGCGGGTTTGCAAAAAAGTTGATCGTGCCAGAATCGCACCGCACCGCCGAGCAATTGCGAGGCCGCCATCACAAATTGTGGATGCCATAAAATGTCATGGAAACCAGGCGTAAGGCGCCACGCTCCCAACGCATGGAATAAGACTTTGGTCGGGTCGGCAGATTCGTTTGAATGAAACTCATAGAACAACTGATGAAGGGGATGTTGCGGATCAATTATCTCGGCTAACTCGTTGCGTAAAATTTCAACCGGCTCATCTTCAAGAATACGAACACCTGATAAATATCCCTGCTCATGAAAAAATTTTACCTGCTCATCTGTCAAACGATACTGTTCCCATTCAGCCTGAGATTGGGGCAGGGTGAAGAGGTTGGAAATGGGTGAATGATAATTCGATAAATCTTCCTGCATATTTTTCAATTTACTTTTGTCGCTATTATCAGGCCGGTTGACCAGTTAAGTTTGGTCACACGCAAATTTTCTTTTTGTTCCAGCGTCGCAATTAACTGCGCAACTTTTGGCGGATGATTTTCAGGCCAGTTGGGTTGTGGCAGCAGGTCATCAATCACATACATTCCGCCTGGGTTGAGCAAGGCCAGAGCCTCGTCAAGATGCGTATATTTTCCTGCCCAGGTATCCGCAAAAATTAAATCGAATTTTTGCTGTTGTGTAGTCAGGGCCTGAATAAAATCTCCGCCATCGGTCAGGTGAAATGTCACTCTTGTATCGTTTGCCAGAAAACGTTTTGCTACCGTTACCAAAGCCTCATCGTGATCCACCGTCTGCAATTTTGCGTGCGTGTCCATTCCGTCCAATATCCATGCCGTAGCCAGCCCTGTACCGGTTCCCAACTCAAGCAAATTTCCCGCTGGTTTCGTTGCGACAAGCGTCCTGAGCAGCGTTCCCATCAAATGATCTGACGCCATCGTGAAGCCGATTGCTTTGGTCGCGGCTTCGATTTCTTTCAGGCTGGCAGGCGGGTTTAAGTTATGAGAATTGTTCATGAAGTTTGCCTTTCAAATCCGTAATCGCGTTCGACTTTGCACACGCGAACTTTGAATGATTGATACCAGCTTTCGTAGCCTTTTTCCTGCGCTAATTTATGTTCCGTTTGTTGATGCCAGTGCTGAATAGCGGCAAGGCTTTCCCAATAGGACACGGTAATCCCCAGGCCATCGCGGACCGATTCAAGCCCCAAAAATCCCGGCATCGTCGCGGCCAGTTCTTCCATGCGCTGCGCTATTGCACCATAACCCTGATCGCCTTCCGTGCGCCGCGAAGTGAAAATTACGGCGTAG
>JANMKB010000045.1:0-15638 GCA_031371805.1 Blastocatellia bacterium
GAAGCGCTGATATGACAAGCGCACTTCATTGACGAGGCGTTGCGAAATGACGCTATTCAAATTGAACAGCAGCGATTGCGTCCGCGAAGGTGATTGCGTAGTTAAGCCAAATGGAGTCGCCTGACCAGAACCATCCGTGACGCTGCTGTCATACAAATAGCGAGCGTGAAAACGATTATTTTCATTCAACTGATGATCGAAGCGCGTTGACCATTGCCAGTCATCATACTTGAATGAAGTCGAACCTGTCAGCGAACCTAACGGAACAGTATAGGTTTGCGCACCAATCGTGAACACAGCATTTTTATTGATTGGGGTTTGCGCAGCGGGCAGGAATTTGAGCAATGCCGCGACCTGTGGGCGAGTGCCAGCAGCGGCCTGTAAAATCTGGCGTCCGGCTTCTGTCGGGGCCCCATTGAGAGTTGAACCAGACCCAAGCTGGCGATCCGTCCAGCGTTGCACAGTGGCGAAAAACCAGGTGCGATCTGCGCCGTTATAAACTGATTTTCCGCCTTCACCGAAGCGCGGAAAAATTACTGGTCCACCGATTGAACCGCCAATTTGATTTTCCAAACGGAAGGGCGAGCCTTTCCGTACGCTGGTCGTTGCGGTCGGATTACAATATCCACCTGGCTTCCCGGCTTTGTCTGTATTGGAGCAGGAATTTTGATGATTGTCATTGTGGAACCAGAATACTGAACCGTGATATTGATTGGTTCCGGCTTTGGTCACGACGCTAACAACTGAACCGGAATTGCGACCATACTCCGGCGCAAATTGATTTGTAATGAGGCGTAATTCCTGCACCAGATCAGGGTTGTTGAGCGCCTGCTGTCCGCCTGAAACACTAGGATCATTGCTATCCTGCCCGTCAATAATAAAATTGTTGGAGCGAACACGTCCACCATTTGCAGAAAAATTCACGCCAGCAGCAAATCCTGTTTGACCACTTCCCAACTGACTCACACCGGGAGCCGAGAGTACTACGTTGAAAACATTGCGATTAGGGGAAATTGGCAACTCTGAAAGTCGTTTTTCGTCGAAGCGAGTGCTGACTTCTGAATTTGTGGTGTTCAGGACGGAAGCATTTTCCGTAATGGTCACGACCTCAGTGACAGTTGAAACTTTCAGGGTAGCATCAATCACGGCATCCTGATTGACCAGCAGGGTGATGCCGGTTCTGATGAGTTTGGCAAAGCCGGGGGACTCGACACTCAACTCGTAACTGCCGATTGACAAATTGGGAAAGCGATAACGACCTTCCGCGTCAGATGTCACAGTTCGCGTCGTGTTCGTCGCTATTTCACGGGCTTTGACAGTCGCGTTGGGGATTACTTTTTGCTGTTCGTCCATCACCTGCCCGGAAATATTGGCGGTCGTGGACTGCGCAGAAACCACTACGGTTAATCCGACGAGCAGCGCTACCAGCATGAGCATAATTTTTGTTTTGCTTAACATAGACCCTCCTGAAAATTGGAATAAATTCAAAGTACTGAAGCAAGCAGTTATGCAAACCTTAAACCATTCCTGGAATTTTCTGGAGTAGCTTTGTAAGTAGCTGGCAAAAAGAAGTTTATGGGGAAGCAGGATGATGGCATTGAGAGGTGGAAACAGCAGGAAATCCAAAAAAATGTATTTAATATAATGTTTTGAACTTTTACTGGTTAATCACCAATGGCTATTGCCGTTTGCTCTTTGTACTGAAGCTCATAAAGCTTGAAATAAAGGCCGCGCTGTTGCAGCAATTCCTGATGCGAACCCATTTCGCGGATTTCGCCTTTGTGCAGCACGATGATTTTGTTGACGCGCTGAATCGTCGAGAGCCGATGCGCGATGATGATTGACGTTCGGTTCGACATCACGCGCTCAATCGCCTGTTGGATAAGCTGCTCGGTTTCGGTGTCTATGCTCGATGTGGCTTCATCCAAAATTAAAATGCGCGGGTCGAAGGCTAAAGCACGAGCGAAGGAAATTAATTGTTTTTGTCCGACCGAAAATCCAGCCCCGCGCTCTTTGACCGGGGTCGCATATTTTTCGGGTAGTCGCTGAATAAACCCATTCGCCCTGACTTCGCCTGCCGCCCATTCGACACGGCTCTCTGTGACTGCCTGATTGCCCAAACGAATATTGCTGGCGACATCACCGGAGAACAAAAATACGTCCTGTAAAACTACGGCAAAGTTTTCGCGCAGCTTCTGCAAATCCCAGTCTTTGATGTTCAATCCATCCAGAAAAATTTCACCGCGCTGAATATCGTAAAACCGCATCAGCAAATTTGTAATCGTAGTCTTGCCCGATCCGGTTGCGCCGACGAAGGCAATTGATGCGCCCGGTTCGACGACAAAGGAAACGTCTTTCAAAATCCAGTCTTCGTCTTTGTAGGCGAACCACACATCCCGAAATTCGATGCGACCCTTATTAATACTGGTCAAAACTGCTGTTGCCGGTTTTTCAGGCGAAGTAATTCCGTCTGGTGTGTCGAGCAATTTGAAGACTCGTTCAGAGGCGATCACCGCCGCCTGCAAAATATTATATTTATCGCTGATGTCCTGGATCGGCATCCAGAGCTTCTGTGTATATTGCACAAACGCTACGAGCGTACCGAGCGAGATTGCCTGCTGGATGACCAAGCCGCCGCCATACCAAATCAGCGTAGCGATGCCGATGGCAGAAATTAAACTGACCAGCGGATAGAAAACGGCAAAGTAAAAAATTGTGTCCAGATTGGCTTGTAAGTGTGCCTTGTTAATTTCGTCGAATTGATTGAGAGCTTTTTCTTCGCGGTTGAAAAGCTGGACAGTTTGCGCCCCGGAAAGATGCTCCTGCGTGAAAGCATTCAACCGCGCAATTTTTGACCTGACGGCGCGAAAGCCAATCCGCGAGCCACGCTGAAACCACGCTGTAGCGACCACCAGCAGCGGCACAACGAACAATGAAACCAAGGCTAATTTCCAGTTGTAATAAAACATCATCCATAGTGCGCCAACGATCAACACTACATCGCCGAGAACTTCGACCAGGCCGGACGTGAACAATTCATTGAGCGAATCCACATCGCTGGTGAGGCGGGTCATCAAGCGCCCGACGGGATTTTTGTCAAAGAAGCTGACCTGAATGCTTTGATATTTGCGGAAAATCTGATCGCGCAAATCGCGCATGACGCGTTGCCCGATGACGTTGAGCAGCACATCCTGAACGATAGCGAGCGCAAAGGTCGCAATCATCATGAGCACAAAATAAAGCGCCATCTGCCTGATCCCGGCAAAGGCGGTTTCAGTAGCGATTTGCTTAGTAAAAGCTGGCTGAATAAAACGATCAATCGCAATTTGCGTGAGCCAGGGGCCGATTTGGCGAATAAGATTTACGACAATCGTCAGCAGCAGGGCAAAAATAACCAGCCCGCGATAAGGGGCAAGATATTTGACCAGACGCCGGGCGGCTTTCCCGCTGTAAACTTTCCCCAGTTGTTCTTCTTCGTGGTGGTTTGCGGCCATAAAATATTTTGTAAATGTTGACGCTATATTTTTGCTGTAATCAGTAAATGCGCGTCATTGATTGACCACTGGCGCCTGACCCAAATCGTTGCGGTAATTACCGGAGAGTTGTCGCCAGTGCTCAGCGACCAGTGGACAGTGGTCAGTATCAGGCTCTTCGTTTCATCGCAATCCGCTATAATTTCGGCATCGCGTCCCACTTCATCAAGTTCCTCTCTGTGATAGCACCATTTTTTTCGAGCCATGCTTTCATCACGTTGCCGATTTTTTCTCCGTAAACACGGTGCGAATAAACGACTGATGTCCCAACGCCGTCAGGCATCCTGAACCTGGCGAACGCCACTTCAATGAACGTGGGGCGCGGAAAAATCACTACGATCAGGTGCTCTGCGGGTTTGTCTTTGGTCCTGGGGATTGAATCTGTTTTGTAGACCACCGCCTTGTTCGCTTTATAAGTTTCCAGCACAGAGTTAGCAGCAGTGGCCAGGGCTTCGCCATCTTTCACCTGACGATAGTAGTTTATTGTCACCATGTCAGCCCAGCGATTCAGATTCTCCTGACCATCAGGCGTGTATTCATGCTGCTCCTTATTCGTGAAGCGGTGAAAGTACTTAACCTCCGCGAACGTGAAGGCCGCGGCTTTGTCTTTCTTGTTCGCAGTCTGCGGCAAGAATCCGCTTACGACATTTTGTACGAAGAACATCGCAAAACAGGCGAATAAGATTTTAAATTTCATGAAGGAACCTTTCGTTAACTCTGTTGTGAAGTCGTCCGCGCCCCTACTTTTAGAACTTATTGATCGTGCCGCGACAATTTGCTGCGCCGCAATCACACTTTGTCTGGTTATCGTGATATGACACGACATAATCGAGCGTAATCTCTTCGCCCGCTGCAATATTGCGCACGGCAAAAAAGATGATGTGACCGTCATTGATTCTCAAGTCGCAACTTGGCTGGCAGGACTGATTGATGTATTGCGTACCGTTGCCGCCGACGCTGCCATCAATCGCCCAATACATATCAATCGCGCAAATGTGAATCCGTTTTGCGCCAACCAAACGACGTTTGATTTCACGGCGGGAAATTCGCTCACCCGCATATTCAGCGATTTTGTGGCCTTTGCGATAAGGCTTGGCCGCAAAACAGCCGAGGCCATTAATTGGTGATGCCCTGACTTCGAGGCCGGGCGCGACAAATTGCTCTTTTATTCTGCGTTCAGATGATTTAGTTTTGCTGTTCATAGGTAATATCAAGATGCAAAAGATAACACGCACAGCACGAGGAATCGAAATGGAACGCAGAAACTTTCTGGTCGGAATTGGCGCGGGAATCACGCTTGCAACGACTGCTACGTCAGCTCAAAAGAAATCAGTCGAACTAATCAAACCACGTAAATTAAAGCCTGGCGCGACGATTGGGCTGATTACTCCGGCGACGCCGACGACTGATCCTGATCGTCTGGAGGCTGCATATCGGGCACTGAAATATTTCGGGTTCGCGGTAAAAGTCGGGAAAAATGTTGGTCATCGCGCAGGCTATTTCGGCTCCTCCGCTGCGGGACGGCTGGACGATTTACACGCAATGTTTCGTGCTTCTGAAGTGGATGCCGTTTTTGCTTTACGGGGTGGTTATGGCTCGCAACATTTATTGGACGGGATGGATTTTGATTTGATTCGCAAAAATCCGAAAATCTTTCTGGGTTACAGCGACATCACGGCAATGCACCTGGCGATCAATAAACACGCTGGCCTGGTAACTTTTCACGGGCCGAATATGTTGTCGGAATTTACTGAATATACGCAACAAAATTTTCGTCGCGCCATGTTTGAAGCCAAACCGCTGGGGCTGCTCAAAAATCCCGAAGAGAAAAATCAAATTCGCCCTAAGCATCACATTCGGACGATCAAAGCTGGCAAAGCCACCGCGCCCATCATCGGCGGAAATCTGACTTTGATTTCAACGCTGATGGGGACACCCTATGAAGTTGACGTGCGCGGCAAAATATTGCTGATTGAAGACATCGGCGAAGAACCGTACCGCATTGATCGCATGCTGACGCAGTTAAAATTAGCCGGGAAATTTCGTGAGGCGGCGGGCTTGATTGTTGGCGAGTGCGTAGATTCCGGCCCCAGCGATTACAAACCGTCCACCGGATCGAATTTTTCATTAGGCGAAGTGCTTGATGAACATCTGGGCAAATTGAATGTTCCGGTTTTTTACGGCTTAACTTTCGGTCACACTGACGATCAAATGACTTTACCTTTGGGTGTCATGGCAACGATGGATGCCGACCAGGGAACATTGGAAATAAAAGAGTCCGGCTTATCGGATTGATGGCTGACAAAAAATACTTTTCATTGCATACTCATCTGACCCTGCTTGCCTTGCAAAAAATTCTGGAGAGTTCTGAGTGAATAAATTCTTAACGCTTTTATGTCTGCTATTTTGTCCAGCCCTGAATGTTTTCGCGCAATCCGGCAACGGATTAAAGGGCGAATTTTTCAATGCCAAATTTTTAACTGGCGCTGTGATTCGCACGCGCACCGACAAAGTAATTGACTTTGATTTTGGCTACGGCCCGCCTGTCACCGGCATCGACAACGATAATTTTTCGATTCGCTGGACTGGTCAGATACTGGCTCCGGTCAGTGGACTTTATACGTTCACCACGTACAGCGATGACGGCGTTCGATTGTGGATTAACGGGACCAAAGTCCTTGATAACTGGACAGACCATGCGCCGATTTATGACGACAGTCCGACAATCTTTTTGAATGCCGGAGCGAAATACGACCTCAAACTGGAATATTTTGAAGGTGGTTATGGCGCACAAATTCAACTCTTATGGGCTTACCCCGGACAATCAAGAACGATCATTCCCCAGAGCCAGTTGTTCACTAATGAACCAGTTGTGATCCCCCCTACCGTCGCCGGAAATGGCACCGGATTGCGGGGTGATTACTATAATTTCATCAATCTGACGGGCGCTCCGGTGCTGACCCGAACGGATGCAACGGTTGATTTTGATTTTGGCACTGGCAGCCCCGGCGGAAACACGTTGAGTGATTATTTTTCGGTGCGCTGGACGGGACAAATCCAATCGCCCATCACTGGTGATGTGACATTGACGACAATCAGCGACGATGGAGTCAGGCTTTATCTCAACGGTCAGTTGATTATTGATAACTGGACTTATCACGCACCCACCACCAATAACAGTTCACCGCTCAGCCTTGTGGCAGGGCAAAAATATGATGTCAGAATGGAGATGTACGAAAACTCCGGCGGCGCAGTGGCGAAACTTCATTGGAGCTATGCCGGACAAGCAGACCAGGCGATTCCGCGTCAGTATCTTTATCCAGCTTCGACCGTGTACACCTTACCAACCGCAATCCCGCTTGATTTAACGACGGAAAATAAAGAGGCCGCGCGCTTTTTGCTCCAGTCCACGTATGGCCCAACATTTAAGGATATTGCTGATCTTCGGATCAAAGGGATTGACGCGTGGCTCAATGAACAATTCAGCCTCCCGCTTCAATCGCACCAGCAATATTTGTATGACTTGCGAGATGCTGGCGTCAAGGTTCGTAATGAAGAGGCACGCGAGTCATTCTGGAAGCAGGCGCTGACCGGACGCGATCAATTACGTCAGCGCGTAGCGTTTGCTTTATCAGAGATTTTTGTCGTTTCAGAACTAGGCGGAAATTTGGATAATCAGCCGTATGCGCTGGGATCATATCTCGACACGCTGACCAAAAACGCGTTTGGAAATTATCGTCAATTGCTGGAAGACGTTACGTTGCATCAGGCGATGGGACGTTATCTGGATATGCTTGGCAATGACAAAGAAGACCTGGCAACCAGCCGCACTCCGAATGAAAATTATGCACGTGAAGTTTTGCAATTATTTTCCGTTGGACTGTATCAACTAAATTCTGACGGCACATTTAAGCTGGATGCTGCGGGTAAGCCGATTTCGACTTACGATCAGGATGAAGTCAAAGGCTTTGCCAAAGTTTTTACGGGCTGGAACTGGGGCGGTAATACGACGCGCACAGATGCCACGTGGGGAAATCCTCCCAAACAATATTTATGGGAATATGCCATGCAGCCCTGGCCTTCGCATCATTCGCCAGGTGAAAAATTAGTATTGAATGGTGTCACGATTCCTGCCGGACAAACCCCGGAAAAAGATTTAAAAGACGCGCTTGATAATATCTTCAATCATCCCAACGTCGGCCCGTTTATCAGCCGCCAGTTAATCCAAAAATTAATTACCAGCAATCCGTCGCCCGCTTACATTATGCGCGTCGCCACTGCCTTTAATGACAATGGCGCTGGTGTGCGCGGAGATTTGAAAGTAGTTATTCGGACGATCCTGCTTGATCCCGAAGCACGCGGCACTTCGCGCGCTCCTTATGGTTCGTCACGCACGAGCACACAACGTGGAACAAGCAGCCGACAAGCAACAAATCGTGCGGCGCCGCTTGATGTTCCGCAACAATCCACTGCGCCTGCATTGCAAAATAACGCCGTCACTCCACAGCCGGCGCAGGTGTCCTCGGCAAAGGCTGTCGGGAAATTGCGCGAACCGATCGTGCGCTGGGCGCATCTGATGCGCGCCTTTAATCCGCCCACGCCAGATGGGCGCTATCGCATCTGGTACATCGAAGCGCCGGAAAACGGGCTGGGACAATCACCCTTACGTTCGCCCAGCGTGTTCAATTTTTTCGAGCCGGATTATTCATTACCCGGAGTTATCGCCAAAACCGGTGTGATCTCGCCGGAATTCAAATTAGCCAATGAAACCAGTGTGATCGGCAGCGTCAATTTTTTCCGCGATACGATTTACGGCGGTCACGCCGGATGGACAGGAAGTCCGGTGACGATGGATTATTCAAGTTATGTTGAGTGGGCTGCCGATCCGCCCAAACTCGTAGACCAACTGAATTTGATTTTTATGGCAGGCAGAATGACTGAGCAAACGCGCACCTCAATTGTGACTGCGCTGAATAATATGTGGGCACCGGATACAGGCGAGCGCTTGCGGATGGCAATTTACCTGGTCACGGCTTCAAAAGAATTTATTATTCAGCAATAAAACCAGCTCGAACTAAAACTTCAACATAAATTTTATCCTTATGAAATCTAATCGCAGAGTATTTCTTCACCAATCAATTTGTGCCGCAATGGGGGCTGGGGCAATGGCTTCGACCGTCGGAGAATTTGCCCGAGTCGCCGCCGCAGTCCCGCCTGCCGATGATTACAAGGCGTTGATTTGCCTCTTTTTGTATGGCGGCAACGACAGCGATAATTGTATTATATTGCGCTCGAACAGCGAGTATGCGAACTATACTGCACAACGGGGAGCGCTCGCCATCGCCCAGAATCAAATCCTGCCGATTACTCCTAAAACCAGCGACGGGCGCGATTATGGTTTCAATCCTAACTGGTCAGAATTGCAGGGGCTTTTTACTCAGGGCAAGCTCGCGGTGATGTCGAATGTCGGGCCGTTAGTCGAACCAACGTTAAGAACTAAATATATCAATCGGACAGCCAAATTGCCGCGCAGCTTATTTTCTCATCAGGATCAGCAAATTATCTGGTCAAATGTCAGACCGGAAGACCTGACGACGGGAACAGGCTGGGGCGGTCGCGCCGCAGATTTATTGAATTCGCTGCATACCAATGCGCAGGTTTCAATGTGCATGTCGGTTTCCGGCTCGAACACCTTTCAAAATGCCAACTCGGTTGTCCAATATCAAATTTCCCCCAAAGAAGGCAGCATCGGCCTCAACGGGATTGATTTTGGGGCCAGCCCTGATCCGGTTTCAAAAGCCGTCCGCGAAATTATGGACCAGGAGCATCCCGGCTTATTTGAAACCGAATACAATCGCGTTTTGAAACGTGCGGTCAATGCCGATCAAATTGTGAAGGCGGCGCTGGCAAATGTTACTTTGACGACTGCATTTCCTGCTGGTCGCCTGGGTGCGCAGCTAAAAATGATTGCGCGATTAATTGCTGCCAGAAATACGTTTGGCTTAAAACGACAGATTTTCTTTTGCTCGCTGGGCAGCTTTGATACGCACGGAGATGAAGTTGCGGAACATCCGCCGCTACTACGCGAAGTCAGTTCCGCCCTGAATGCTTTTTACAACGCGACAGTTGAATTAGGCGTGTCGTCCCAGGTCACGACCTTTACCGCCTCAGATTTTGGCAGAACGTTTCGTTGTAATGGGCGCGGCACAGATCACGGCTGGGGCAGCCATCATTATATTTTAGGCGATGCCGTCAATGGCGGCGACATTTACGGCAGCTTCCCGAATCAAACGATCAACGGGCCTGATGACACAGAATTAGGCCGCTGGATTCCGACGACATCAACGGATCAGTATGCCGCAAAATTAGCTCTCTGGTTTGGCGTGCAGCCCGGCGATTTAGCCACCGTACTGCCCAACATCGGGAGATTTACAGATCAGAATTTAAGCTTTATGAAGTTGTAGGGAAAGTGCCGAGTGCTGAAAAGCTGTTTGAAAACTCCCTGCATCTTTGCGCTGAAGGCGCAGCAGGATGGTAGCCAGTGGCAAGACCGTTGCAAACGGGCGCCGCCGCTGGTTACGCGTCACCCATCATTCGCGTCCTGAAGGGACGCGAGGATTCTGTGCTTAACATTGCTTGTCCCAGATGTCTTACGACTGGCTACTATCCTGCTGCCGCTTCACGGCGGAAGAGAGTTTCAAACAGCTTCTGAAAAGTAAGTGTTTATTCATTTGCGCCGCACAATTCTATCAAGCCCTCTTTGCATGTCGAGACGGTACTTTAAGTGGCGATTCCGAATAATGCGCCAGCAGGTCTGCCGGATCACGATAAATCTCGATACAACCTGCGCCGCGCAATTCCCGTTCTGCTGTCCCACCGCATAATAAACCAATCATCTGTAACTCCAGTTTGGCGGCTGCCTCTGTGTCATAGGATGTATCGCCAACTACTATGACTTCGGAGGGCAGGGGATTACCTGCCTTCTGTAGGGCGGCAGCAAAAATGTCGGGATAAGGTTTGGAACGTTCCGCATCATTCGCAGACGTTTCAGCTTCGATCAGGTCATCAATCCGGGCAATCTTTTTGTAGCTTTTCAATTCCTCGCTTTGTCAGCAGGATGCGCCGCTTATCGTCCAGAAGGCGCTGGAACAATTCTCGCACCTGGGGAAAGGGACACACCTTTGGCAAATATTTGCGCTTGAACAAATCGCCTCGATACGTTTCCAAATCTTTCCCAATGCGCCGTAATTCTTCATTTGTGAAGAATTCGGGTAAGAGCTGATTCGCCCCTTTCCCAATCTGATGGCGGACCTCTGCAAAATCTGTTTCACGCCCAAAATGCCTGAATGTTTCCTGCCAGGCCTGTGCGTGTAAATCCACCGAATCCAGTAACGTTCCATCAATATCAAAGATAACTACGTCTATCATTTTAACTCTCATTCAGGGATAGCTTACCAATTGTGAAGACCTGCTAATGCAAAAAGAGTGCCAGAAAAAATGACTGCGCGTACAAGGACAACATACTTGCCGTCCGCCACCGTCTGACTTCCGGCAGCGAACGTTTCTGCAAGCCGGGAAATACTTTGGCGCAGTTCTTGCCTGCCAGTTCAGGAGAAATGTCAGCAAGCTCAATAAGGCGTGCTGGGATGATTGAGAACATAATTAGAACCGATAATGCTGCATCAGGTGTATTACAAACTGTATAGATTCTCTTCCCATTCTGTTCGACAGTAATGCAGCCTGCAAAAAAAGAGACCACGATTCGTGATAATTAATTTCAGGTAAAAAGCGTAACCCTGCCACTGTAACGCGGCGCTGATTTATCCACTGATTGAGACCACGAAATGTTGTTAAGAACCTGATGATTTATTTTGAACTAATAACTTACTGCGCAAAAGCGCCACAAGGAGATTATTTATGAAAGCATTAATTTATAACGGCCCACGCGACGTCAGCGTGAAAAATGTGCCAGACGCAAAAATCGAAGCACCAACTGACGTGCTGGTCAAAATCACAACAACTAACATCTGTGGTTCTGACCTGCACATGTATGACGGTCGGACGAATGTTGAGAAAGGCAAAATACTGGGTCATGAAAACCTGGGTGAAGTGATTGAGATTGGCTCTGCTGTCCGGCAGGTAAAGGTTGGCGACATGGTTTGTCTGCCATTCAATATCAGTTGCGGCTACTGCAAAAATTGTGAGCGCGGCTTTACCGGTGCTTGCCTGACGATGAATCCAGGTACAGCTGGTGCGGCTTATGGCTATGCTGGAATGGGGCCATACAGCGGCGGCCAGGCTGAATTCCTGCGTGTCCCTTATGGCGATTTTAACTGTCTGGTATTGCCGGAAGATGCCCGTGAAAAAGAAGACGATTACGTGATGTTGTCCGACATTTTTCCGACAGGTTACCATGCAACAGAGCTGGCCGAAGTTCAGCCTGGTGAATCCGTCGTAATTTATGGTGCGGGGCCGGTCGGGCTAATGGCCGCTTATTCTTCAATGCTGAAAGGTGCGAGCAAAGTCATGATTATTGATGAGCATCCTGACCGTTTGAAGCTGGCGCAGGAAATTGGCGCAATTCCCCTTAATTTCTCAAAAGGATCACCCGTTGAACAAGTACTTGAGCTAACCAATGGTGAAGGTGCAGATAAAGGATGTGAATGCGTGGGCTATCAGGCCCATGATCGGCAGGGCGATGAGCAGCCCAATATTACAATGAACAATATTGTTCAATCAGTGCGTGCGACCGGCAAAATTGGCGTCGTCGGCGTCTTCATACCTGAAGACCCGAAGGCCTCCAACAAGCTGGAAAAAAAAGGGCAGATTGCCTTCGACATCGGTCAGTTTTTTGCGAAGGGGCTGAGCATGGGTTCCGGTCAGGCCAACGTCAAAAAATACAACCGTTATTTACGCGACTTAATTTATACCGACAAAGCCAAGCCGTCATTCATCATTTCGCATTCGCTGCCTCTGAGTGATGCGGCAGAAGCCTACCAACACTTTGACGCACGTGATCAGGGCTGGACAAAGGTTGTGCTGAAGCCCACGGCAACTACTCATGTCGCCAGCGGCTGAAGCGCGGACTGAAAGTCAGACAGCGGCAGTATAATTGCCGCTGTCTGACAAAGTTTATTGGCAGGTAGTTTATTCAGTCAAAAGGCTGACAAGCAATTACAAGGAGTAGTAATGAACAACCAGCCTGAGTATGCAAAGTGGGCGGATTACCTGGCCGGATTTACGCAACGAAATCGTTTTCGTCGCGCGCGGCTTGAGTGCTTTAACCAGCGGCAGGTGGAAGAAGAAGCACAGGAAGCACATTTGGAAAGAATCACCCTGGAAATGTCCGGGCCGGGCGCTCCCAGTGTGCTGCTCACTCGTCTGGATAATTCGACAACCGAACCGAAAACTATTGTTACTACCATTCCGAATGTACTGCGGATTAGCGCACAGTTTGATACTGATGACAGCGAGGCCGGGCTGGAGATTGAAGATAAATATCATGTCCTGACAATTGTTCGTCTGGAATCACTGGTGGATGGTGCGTCCTGAACGGGGAAATATATGAAGCGTAAAAGTAACGAAGGATAAAATAAATCAATGAAAATTAAAGGTTGCAAAGTAATCGCCGCTGCCGCACCAGTCTGCCGCACACAAAAAATAAGGTCGGTTAATAAAAATGAACGATGACGATCAAACTACAATTCAGGAGTTTAAGTCAGTCATTAATATGACGGCAAAAAAACTGGAAAAATGGCTTGCTACAAAAGAGTCAAAGGAGGTCGGCTACAAAGAAACCGAGGGAGCCGAATCAGTTGGTCATAAATCCGGTCAGCAAATTATTGAGTTACTGGCAAAGAAGCAGAGTGAATATACCGATGATGACATGCGCCATGTGCGTAAAGTCATTGGTTATGTTCATCGTCACCTGGCGCAAAAACCGGCTGGTGATATAACCGAAACGCATTGGCGTTATTCGTTAATGAACTGGGGACACGACCCCAAAAACAAATAACCTGGGCAGTAATGCTCAATCTTTTTTTAGAGAGGAAAATAATAATGGAAGCAACAGCACAACGTACTAAATCTAATCCACAGGAAGCGCAGGAACATTCAGAAGGAATCGTCGCCCGGACGATTGAGGAACAAACCGCGAAACTACCATCAGATGTCTTCCTGTGGGGCGCCCTTGGCTCCATCGGGCTGGCGCTTTTTCTGCAACTCAATGGTGAGAAAGAAAAAAGTCATTTTGTGGGACAATGGGTGTCACCATTTTTATTACTCGGCGTTTATAACAAATTAGTTAAAGTTGCAGGTTCAGACCGCGTCCATAATTAAATAAAGGAATAACCATCAAGTTATTGTTTGGGGCTGTTTACGACATCAATAGCAGTCCCAAACAAATAATTTTAATGATGCTGCATACTGCTTATTCAGCATGTGCTGCGACCTGCCCCGTTATTGCTGATTAGTAATGGACAATTACAACGGCGCAATCTCAAACAGGAAATGATTACGAAAGAAGAGTTGGAAGGATTATTGCGAGAACAGGGGTTTTAGAGGTCGCTGAGGTGAAAGCCTGTTTTCTGGAAGCAGATGGCCATCTTAGTGTGATTACGAAAAAAACGAAAAGTAATGAAGGAGAAGAACTGAAAAAAGTTTTGTCATAAGCAGCGGCGTATTAATTTTGGCGAACCCTAATGTCAGGTACAGCATAGTGATAATGACTGAGGAAACTTGGCATCAGGCACTACACAACAGTCAGGCGCTGGTACAATAGTTAATTAAACTTGTCAGCAGTTATGCCATTGCTACTGCCCTGCTGAAAAATTTCCCTGCTGGCCGGGCCGCTGCCTGATTTGGGAAACCGCACGTCCCTATCTTTACCTGCGTGTGACTGAAGATGGACAGGCAATGATTAAGGGTTAGGACGAGGCCATCAGTAATTCGCAGCAGCGCGATGCCCTGTTGGCTGCGAAAGCGCAAAAATTAAGTACAAGCTTTCACGAACTCTTTCCCTACACACAGGCAGAAGTCGAATATGCCTGGGCTGGTTTCTTTGGTGAGTCAAAAGATTCGATGCCTTACATCGGTGCTATTGCTGACGTCTCAGACGCGTACTTTTCGCTGAGTTATGGTGCGAATGGCATTGTTTTTGCACGGTCGTTGTGCGTTGTGCGTTGTCCGTTGTGGGACGCACTCCGACGAGGGCGAGAAGTTGGTTCATTCATGGACACTCCTACCTTGTGCAGTGGCGGCAGACACAGGAACACTGACAACCGCCTGATTGTGAGCTACAGGTAGTGGTGCTGGCTGAAATGCAGAGTAGCAAGGGAAAATTGTGCGCTACGGGAGGAGAGCTTAAAAATGGTGGGGAGAGAAGTCCAGTGGCAGGAAATTAATTTCTCCTAGGAGCGCAGGCAGCCTGCCTGCGAATAACGTGTGCAATGTCGCGTTTGCGGCTGGCGTACGGCATGGGGTTGTCTTGCTAATTTTCTCCTGCGCACGGGGCAGTGGCATTGCTGCGTTTGCCGCTGCGCAGGCGAGCCGCCTGCGCTCCCAAGACTGCGCGCTTGTCAAGCTTCGCAATCCTCTCTATATTCCTCTGCATGTCAGAAGCGATTTCCCTTCCCGATTATGGCGCATTTGCGCGGCTGCTGTATGGCACGTGCATCATTTCCGATCCCTGGATTGCCGGCAAAGAACGCTTTCGCTTACAGGGCGTAACGCTCAGCAGACAACAGGCCGCTGACCTCAACCAGGCCGCCGAAAATATTGGGTTTATCTATCACGAAGTTACACAAATTGTTCTGGCTCATCCTGAGTTACTGGATGAATTTTACGAACTTACGCCGTTTCAAAAAGCGATGTGGTTGCAATCCGAAGGGCGTTGGCATGGCATTGCCCGCGTTGATTTATTTCTTTGTACAGACGGGCAAATCAGAAGCTGTGAAATGAATTCCGACACGCCATCCGGTGAAGCCGAAGCTTTGCTGCTCAATGAATTGCTGCATCCGTACCACCCTCACACGAGCAATCCAAATGCAGATTTTGCTGAGCACTTCTGGCAACTGCTGGTCAGAAGCCACACGGCAACGCGGGGAC
>JANMKB010000046.1:0-2340 GCA_031371805.1 Blastocatellia bacterium
CCGAAAAACCGGGGAACGTTGTCGTCCTCGCGGGCAACAACAAAAACAAAATCGAGTACATTAAGCAAAGTATTGAGGCCGGGCTGAATGTCCTGGCGGATAAACCGATGGCGATTAATGAAGCTGCGTATGAAACGCTGAAATCTTCATTCGACACAGCCAAAGCCAAAAATGTTTTGCTCTACGACATCATGACAGAGCGTTACGAAATCACGACGATGTTGCAGAAAGAAATTGCGAACCTGCCTGCCGTGTTTGGTGAGTTGCAAAAAGGGACGCCCGACGATCCTTCGGTCACAAAAATCAGCGTCCATCATCTGTACAAAATCGTTTCTGACAAACCGCTGGTACGTCCAACCTGGTTTTACGATACCGCGCAACAGGGCGAAGGCATCGTGGATGTGACGACCCATCTGGTTGATTTAATTTTCTGGGAATGCTTTCCCGATCAATCCATCGCCCTCAGCGATCTTGGCTTGCTCAAAGCCAAACGCTGGGCAACAAACGTCAGCAAAGAACAATTCACGAAATCCACCAACGCTCCTGAATTCCCTGCTTACTTAACATCCAATCTTGACCCCAAAGGCAATTTGCCCCTTTTCTCGAACGGTGAATTCACCTTCAAAGTCAAAGGCATCCACGCGAAAACGTCAGTGATCTGGAACTACGAAGCTCCCGCTGGCGCTGGCGATACACATTTTTCGGTGATGAAAGGCACGAAGGCAGTGGTCAGCATTCGACAAGGCAAAGAAGAAAATTACAAACCGGAATTGTACATCGCGCCGACAAACGCGAAAGACAAAGCTGCCGTCGGTGAAGAGTTGAAAAAAGCCGTTGCCTCGTTGCAAAGCAAATTTGACGGCATCGAGTTGAAAGACACCAAAGACGGCTGGCAAATTGTGATTCCCGAAAAATTCCGCGACGGTCACGAGTCACATTTTTCACAAGTCGCTGGCAAATACTTCAAGTTTTTAGAAGCTGGGAAATTACCAGATTGGGAAGTCCCGAATATGCTGGCGAAATATTACGTCACGACGCAGGCGTTAAAATTGGCGAGCAAGTAAAGGCCTGGGAGCGCAGGTATCCTGCCTGCCACGCGGCCAGCGTAAGGGTCGCCGCGGAGGCTGACAAAGGAGACAGTTATTGGCGTAAGCAATTTCTTGCGGGCGAGGAACAGCGGTGTTGCACGCGCTGTTCGCAGGCGAGCCGCCTACGCTACATTAGACCAGCGACACTTTGTGCGCTGGTCGCAGGCAGGATGCCCGCGTACCCAGGTTAGCGTTCTCATTTATGTATTTTAGGTTCATTATGACAAATTCACTCTATACAAATTTGAATAGTTACATCAAAAATAGCCGCAACGAGTTCGAAGAAAAACTCGCCGCGCTCGTCAACATTCCCAGCATCAGCATGGATCCCGAATGCAAAGGCGACATCAAGCGTTGTGCTGATACCGCCGTCGAATTCCTGCGCGGCATCGGAGCTAAAGCCGAAGCCGTTCCAACCGATGGAAACCCTGTCGTCGTTGGCGAAATCATCAATGATCCAACCTTCCCGACGGTTTCGATTTACAACCATTTGGACGTGCAGCCCGCGAATCCCGAAGAATGGAACAAGGCTCCGTTCACTTTTGACAAAGTTGGTGATCGTTACGAAGGTCGCGGCACTACAGATGACAAAGGGCCAGCCTTGACTGCCTTGTTAGCGACGAAATATGCGATGGACAACGGCGTCCCGCTCAACGTCAAATTTATCTGGGAACTAGAAGAGGAAATTGGCAGCCCGAATTTTGAGAAGTTCGTCAAAGCCAATAAACAAAGACTCAAAACGGATTCCGTTCTCGTGTCCGATACGATTTGGATTGCTCGTGGTAAGCCCGCCGTACCTTACGGATTGCGTGGGTTACAGGCATTTACGATGACGCTGCAAACGCACGCGAAAGACGTTCATTCGGGACTCGTCGGAGGCGCAGCGCGTAATCCAATCGGCGAACTATGCGACGTGATTGCAAAGTGCTACGACGCGAATACGGGCAAAGTGAAGATCAAAGGATTTTACGAAGACGTGCGAAAAATCACCAAAGCTGAAATTGCGAGCTTTACGAATTCCGGCTTCACGACGGCTGGTTATAAAAAAGCGCACGAGCTGAAATCCATTCGCCCCAATCTAAAAAACGAAGGCGAAGTTTTGCAGGCCTTCATGTCGCTCCCAACGTTTGAAGTTCACGGGATTGTAGGTGGCTACGCTGGCCCCGGTGTCAAAACAATTGTCCCGCATCAGGCCGAAGCAAAAATTTCAATGCGCCTCGTGCCGAATCAGAGACCTGCGAAAATTGCCAAA
>JANMKB010000088.1:0-9045 GCA_031371805.1 Blastocatellia bacterium
ATCAACCGCACGCAGGGCAATTCCCTCCGCCAGGATTTTTGCGCCTTCATTAACCAGCGCATACATCGTCCGTTCGATGATTTCCTCTTTGGAAATTTCGCGCTGTTGAATTCCTGCCTTTGTGGTCAACTCTGCGATTAGCGCTTCGACTTCAGGATCAGGCGAAGGCTTGCGGTTTTCGTCATACACATACCAGCCTTTGCCGGTCTTTTGTCCATAGCGTCCGCGTTCGGCCAATTCATCGGCAATTAGCGCGTGACGAACTCCGGCTTTTTGCAGATGCGCGTGTTCTTTACGAATGCGCCAGCCAACATCCAACCCCGCCAGGTCGCCCATCGCCAGTGGCCCCATCGCCAAACCAAATTCGTAAATCGCTGCGTCAACATCCTGTGGTTTCGCGCCCTCTTCGACCAGAAATTGCGCTTCACGACCATAAGGATGAATCATGCGATTGCCGACAAAGCCATAGCAGTTACCGACCAGTACGCCAACTTTTTTGATCTTTTTTGCCAGGTCCATCGCCGTTGCCAGCACAGATTTATTCGTCGCTTTGCCGCGTACAATTTCGAGCAGGCGCATTACGTTCGCAGGACTGAAAAAATGTGTGCCAACAACAAATTCAGGCCGTGTCGTCGCCGAAGCAATTTCGTCAACGTCGAGCGTTGAAGTGTTGGAGGCAAGAATCGCGCCCGGTTTACAGATTTTGTCGAGTTCGGCAAACGTCTCTTTTTTGAGCGCCATATTTTCAAACACGGCTTCAACAACAATGTCCGCCTCTGCAAATCCATCATAGGTCAACGTCGGCGTAATTAGCGCCATCCGTTGATCCATCACCTCCCGTGAGAAGCGTCCTTTCTTGACGGAGTTGGAATAGTTTTTCGCAATCGTCGCCATGCCACGATCAAGTGCTTCCTGCGTCGTTTCCTTGATCGTCACCGGAATTCCGACATTGACGAAATTCATCGTGATCCCACCGCCCATCGTTCCGGCTCCAATAACAGCAGCTTTATTGATCGGAATTAGTGGCGTGTCTTTCGGGATATCAGGAATTTTAGCGACTTCACGTTCACCGAAGAAAGCATGAATCATCGCCTTTGATTGATCGGAGAAAAGACATTCCTGAAATAATTCACGCTCTCTGGCACAGCCTTCCAGAAATGGAAGTTTGGTTGCGGCTTCCACTGCATCAATCGCGGCAATCGGAGCGATCATTCCGCGTGCCGCTTTTTTGGCCTGAGCTTTGGCCGCTGCAAAAATCGGAGCGTTCATCGCTTCATCGCCAAGCTTCTCATTGCGCTCACGAGTTTTCGGTGGCACCGCGCCTGTGGCAATCAACTCACGGGCATAAGCTTTTGCGCCCTCCAGCAAATCACCTTCGATAATCTGATCAATGATGCCGAGCGCCAGCGCGTCTTTGGCTTTAATGGGATTACCATCAGCACACATTTGCACGGCAGCGGCAACGCCGGCCAGACGCGGTAAACGTTGCGTTCCGGCGGCTCCGGGAATGATGCCGAGCTTGACTTCGGGCTGCCCAACCTGCGCGGAGGCTACGGCAACACGGTAATGAAACGCCATGGCGACTTCGAGACCACCGCCAAATGCCGTGCCGTGAATGGCAGCGATCATCGGTTTCTCGCAACTCTCAATGTCGTAGATCAAATCAAGAAAATTGATCCCTTCCTTTTTTTGACCAGAGGTAACTTTCCCGAATTCCTTGATGTCGGCTCCGGCGATAAAGGTGCGTCCGCCGCCGATCAGGATGCCAGCCTTGATTGCATCGTTTTGCTTAATTTCTTCCAGCGCCAAACCGATGCCTTCCGGGACGCCGGGGCTGAGGGCGTTGACGGGTGGATTGTTAACGGTGATAACGGCGATTTCTCCATCAATCGCCAGTGAGATGAGATCGTTCATGGGTTGTTTCTCCTAATTTTCCGCCACCTGAAAGTAACGGAGATTTAATGGGTATTGGACCGGATATTCTGGCCGGGAACCCGGCTCGCTAAGGCTCGCGGTACTGTACCTGATGAACCCGGCTTGCTGACTCGCGGTACTTTACCCGGAGCCGTAGCAACGGGGTGATTTTTCCCGCCACGCAATTGCGCCATTTTGCTTAATTTTCAAGCGGCAATAACATTCCGCCAAAGACAATTTTTCCGATTTCCTCAGCTACCTGTTCGCTGGTCAAAGCGCCATCAGGGCGATACCAGCGAGAAATCAGCAGCAACATGCCGAATAAACTGAAGGCTCCGACGGTCACATCAATATTTTTCAGCCTGGACTCAGCCTGTAATTGTTCGAGCGTTTCCCGCACCAAGTCCAGGTAAACTCGCTTGCGGGCAATGATCCGGCGCTGATCCGTTTTGGTGAGACCGGCAATTTCATCGGTCAGGATTGAGAGCGGGCTATAACCTTCCGGGCGACTGCCTTTGGCAATCAGCTTGACATGATTATTAATGATCAGACGTAAACGTTGTTCAGCGTTTGTTATCACGCGAGCCGGAGCGATGACCTTGATTTCCAGTAAGTCCATGGCATAGCTCATAATCGCGTACAGCAATTCCTTCTTGCCTGGAACGTAATGATAAATTCCCGCTTTGGTAATCCCGACCGCATCGGCAATATCGCTCATTGAAGTAGCATCAAAACCTTTTTCACAAATAATTACCGCGGCTCTGCGATAGATTTCATCCAGCCGATCTAATTCTCCTTTGGAATTAATTTTTTTGCGACTTTTCAGGTCTCCCATAGTTGAGGAAATAAATTAGCCACAGAGCCAATGAACACCTCGGTGAACAAATTGATCTCTGTGGCTTATAAAACATTGGTGAAGTGGGTTAATTGCTCTTTTTGCCCTTGAACTCGCCTTCCGCCATTCCACCGTAATCCGCCGAACCTTTAATTTCAGCGCCAGTGAGTTTGCCCTTCATCGTGATCGGCAAATCATTGCCATCAAATTTGATGGTATATTTGATTTCGAGCACATCGCCTTTCAATGTTCCTTTCAGGGGAACATCACCCATCGGGGGCTGACCATGCACCATCCCGCTGAGGGTTTCGCCATCCTGTTTGACCGCCAGTTTGGCTGAAACATCACCGTTGGGAGTGCTGAAAACGACATCCCAATGGCTCTCGCCAGCTGAGGCCGCGCCACTTGCCTTCGCCGCTGGGGCCGCTGCCGGAGCTGCTGCGCCACCTGATTTCTTGGCCGACCAGTCGCCTTGTGCCAGTCCGCCGAAATCTGCTTCACCCTTCATTGCATCGCCAGTCAATTTGCCAGTCATCGTGATAGGCAAATCATTGTCCTGAAATTTGACGGTATATTTAAGAGTTACATCAGAACCTTTGACCGTACCAGTTACAGGAAGTGGACCCATGGTTCCCTTCAAATTCTCACCATCTTGTGTGAAGGTAACTTTCATCGTTCTCTCGCCTTGCGGAGAAACGACTGTCACGTCCCAGTCTCCCGCGACGCTTTGCGCTGACGCGAAACTTGCGCAAGTCAGAACGAACAATAAAGACGCGCTAATTGATAACAATATTTTCTTCATAATCTTTACACCCTTTGTTTTAGTGGTTGTTAATAGCTGAAAAAGATTTAAACCTGATTAGCTTAGGTTTTTCAGCCAGTTCTCAGATGATAACAAGGATCAAAAAGTTCGCCGGAATAATTGGATAGATGGCGACCTACCGACCGTTCGGCAGGTTATCACTCAGCCAGCGAAATCGCAAGAATGATTGCCCCTGATTCAACTTCCGTAATTTACAAAATTACTTCGATTAAATGCGGCCCCGGCTCGGCTAATGCAATTTCTAATTCTTTGACCAAAGCTTCAGCCGTTTCGACTCTTACTCCTGATACGCCCATTCCTCTGGCTAAGTTCACCCAATCTAGCGCCGGACGATTCAGGTCAATCATGGATTTCGCTTTTTCCCCTATTTCTTCCACGCCGGCACGCCTTAATTCGACATCAAGGATTTGGTAGCGGCTGTTATTGCAAAGCACTGTCGTCACATTTAGCCCTTCACGCGCCTGCGTCCACAATGCCTGCAAGGTATACATCCCCGCGCCGTCCGATTGAATATTAATCACCGGACGATCAGGGCAGGCAATCGCCGCGCCCGTCGAACACGGCATGCCAAGCCCGATGGCTCCGCCGGGTTGCGTCAGAAATGAATGCGGCAACGCTCCGAGCGAAAGCTGAAAATAACTGCGCGTTGAAGAAATTCCTTCATCCATAATAATCGCGCCTTCAGGTTGAACGACGGCGACGGCTCTGGCGAGAGTTTCAGGGGTTAATTTTCCCGTCGGTTTTTCTGGTCTTGGAATATTCGTCGAAACAATATTTACGGGAGCGTCCAACGCAGCGGCTAAGGCTTCCAGCGCCGCCACAATATCCTGTTCAGGAGTTGCCAGAATTTTCGTCTCTTTGTCAGGCGCGATGAAATAACTACGGATATCAGGGTAACCAAAAAAAGTTACAGGATTACGCGCACCTGCTAAAACAAAAGCTTCATACGGTACAAGCAAATCAAATCCTGGTTCAGGAAAATACGGCAGGCGAGAAATCTGAGGTAAGTCAGGGTTTCGTTCCATCCGCGTCGGGGAAGTTTCGCAAATTAATTGACAGCCCGTTTTCGCCGCAATTCTTGTCGCCGCCTTCAAACCTCTTTCGCGTAAACCATACCCTCCGAGAAATAACGCGGCAGATTTATTTTCTCGCAGCAATTTCGCCGCCGCTTCAACTGCTTCAACGCCCACCATCGGCGGAGCCACGATTGACGGCGCTACAATCGAATCATTCACGCCCGCTAATAAATAATCATTCGGCAAAATCAAGGTAGCGATGCGTCCCGGAAATTGCGAAGCCGCTGAAATCGCGTCCGCTCCATCCTGCGCCAAAGCTTCAGGAGAAATATTACGATGCACCCAATGCGAGACAGGTTTCGCCAGCGATTCGATGTCAGAATTTAACGGCGGATCAGCCGGAAGATGCCACGTCGCGTGTTCGCCAATTAAATTTACGATGCCTGAACGTGCCCTTCGCGCATCGTGAAGATAGGCAATTCCATTGGCGAATCCCGGCCCCAAGTGCAGCAGCGTCAATCCCGGCTTGCCCGACATCCGCGAGTAGCCGTCAGCCGCTCCGGTGCAGACGCCTTCAAATAAACAAAGTACCGCCCGCATCCCCGGCGTATTGTCTATGGCTTGGACTAATGGAATTTCAGTCGTCCCCGGATTGGCAAAACAAACATCCAATCCAGCGGCAACCAGGGTTTTGAGTAAGCTTTCAGCTCCGGTCATAAAATAGTTTCGAGTTTTGTGTTTCGAGTTTCGAGTCTTTGGCTTACGAAATAACTTGGAGGAACCGAGCAAACAACTCCGCCTCGAAACTCAAAACCCGAAACGCGAATCTTATTTAGGAGGCATCCGAAGCGCACCGTCCAGACGAATCACTTCGCCGTTGAGCATTTCGTTTTCGATAATGTGTTTGGCCAGCGCGGCGTATTCTGACGGTTGCCCCAGGCGCGAAGGAAATGGCACGGATGAACCGAGAACCTGCTTGACCGGCTCCGGCAATCCGGCGAGTAACGGCGTATCAAATAAGCCCGGCGCAATCGTCACCACACGAATTCCGAGCTTGCACAAATCACGCGCAATCGGCAGCGTCATCCCGACAATTCCGCCTTTTGAAGCTGAGTAAGCCGCTTGTCCAATTTGTCCATCAAAAGCAGCAATTGAAGCCGTATTGATGATGACTCCGCGTTCGCCACTTGCCTGTGCTCCCTGCGCCGCCATCTGCGCTGCAGCCAGGCGAATGACATTGAACGTGCCGATCAAGTTCACCTTGATAACTCTTTCAAATGAAGCGAGCGAATGTGCGCCTTCTTTGCCGACAGTCTTTTCACCGATGCCGATGCCAGCGCAGTTGATAGCTCCGTGCAAAGCGCCAAATGAATTAACGGCAAAGGCGACGGCGGCTTTGACGCTTTCTTCATCGGTGACATTGCCTTCGATGAATTTTGCGCCGATGGCATTGGCTGTGGCCTCGCCTGTTTCACGGCGAATATCCGCGACTACAACATTTGCACCGGAGTCCGCGAGCAATTTTGCCGTCGCTGCGCCCAGTCCTGAACCACCGCCTGAAACTAAAAATGTTTTGTTTTGGATTTCCATAATAATGTAACGCAAACTTTCCAGTTTGCGTCTTTTCTCCACTCGGTAATTGCCCGAAAACTTACTATTCCAACTACTCGTTTTGGCGAGAAGTTAAGCTAATGAAAACGCAAACTGGAAAGTTTGCGTTACATTTGACTACAATTTTTCAATAATCGTACAGGTCGCCATGCCGTGTCCGGCGCACATCACCTGCAAACCAAATTGCCCGTTGATTGAATCTAAGCCCGACAACATTTTCGCCATTAAAATTGACCCCGTAGCGCCGACCGGATGACCGTGCGCGACGGCGCCGCCCCACGGATTTACTTTTGCCATATTAGGTTTTAATTCGCGCTCCCACGATAAAACAACCGTCGCAAACGCTTCGTTGATTTCGATCCAGTCAATGTCCTGCAAGGATAATCCGGCTTTTTTCAACGCTAGTTGCGTAGCGGGAATGACTCCGGTTAATTGCAATTTTGGATCACTGCCGACAACGACTCTGGCGCGAAATTTTGCCCGTGGTTTGAAGCCATCAGCTTCTGCGACTTCACGATTTGCAACCAAGACTGCCGCCGCGCCGTCAGAAATCTGGCTGGAATTTGCGGCGGTCACAACGCCATTTCCATCCGGTCGAAAGATAGTTGGCAGCGTCGCCATTTTTTCTAAATTCAACACGGCGCGAACGCCCTCATCGTGCGCCAATGAAATATTATTTCCTTCCGCATCAATGCCGCTCGCAGGAGCAATTTCTTTATGATGTCCGGCCTGGATTGCGGCGTAAGCACGGGCGTGAGATTCAGCCGAAAACTCGTCTACGTCTTTGCGCGTGATGCCCCATTGATCGGCGATTAATTCTGCGCTGATCCCCTGATGCACTAAGTCATAATGCTCAAGCATCGGCAAATAAATCATGTTTTTGTAATCAGGGCAGTCTGCTCCCATCACCGTGCGCGTCATATTTTCGACGCCGGAAGCGATGGCGTAATTCATGTCGCCCGCCGCAATTGCCTGCGCGGCGAAATGAAGTGTCTGTTGGGCAGAACTGCAAAAACGATTGAGCACGACGCCGGGAGTTTCAATCGGGAAGCCTGCCAGCAAAGCCGTTCGTCGCGCAATGTTGACGCCTTGCTCATTGACCTGTGTGACACATCCGGCGAGCACATCTTCGATTTTTGCCTTGTCAATTCCGGTGCGTTTGACGAGATTTTCCAGTGCGTGCGCAAGCAATTGATCGGAACGAGTCTCACGAAAAGCGCCACGAAATTTGCCAATCGGCGTGCGCACTGCATCAATAATTACTGGTTCAGCCATAAGAATTCTCCCTGTAAAATTACTTACCTACCGGTCGGAAGGCACAGACTAAGCCGAACCATTATCAGCGTCAAGCATGCCCACTCTTATTTGTGCAAAATTGTCGCAGATTCTCATCATCGCCAACCAACCGCTTGACAACTTTCGCCAGCCGCCATAGGGTTCGTCACAGCATTCCATCGCAAGCAAAACAGTAGTAACCGAAATTACCACACAGCAGGAGTACCGATGAAACCTGAACCTGTTCGCACGCCTGAAATTGTCTCGGTCGAGGAGCCTTATCCTTCGATAAAATACGCCTGGTACGTCGTAGCAGTTTTGACGTTCGTCTATGTTTTTTCCTTTATTGATCGCCAGATTCTGAACTTATTAGTGAAACCGATTCGCCGTGATCTGGGAATTTCTGATACGCAAATGAGCCTGCTAATGGGACTCGCCTTCGCGCTCTTTTATACGATTTGCGGAATTCCAATTGGACGTCTTGCCGACCGTTATAGTCGGCGCGGAATTATCGCCATTGGATTTGTCCTGTGGAGCATTATGACGGCGAGTTGTGGGATGGCGCAGAATTTCGTCCAGATGCTGGCGGCTCGCATTGGTGTCGGCGTCGGCGAAGCGGCGCTCTCGCCTTCCGCCTATTCTTTGATCACTGATTACTTCCCGAAAGAAAAACGTGCGACAGCCATCAGCGTTTATTCAATGGGCATTTACATCGGTTCAGGTCTGGCCTTTTTATTAGGTGGAATTGTGGTGAGCCTGGCAGAAAAACAGCAGGCCTGGAATTTGCCCATCGTTGGAGCGACACGCCCCTGGCAGGTAATTTTTTTCATCGTTGGCTTACCGGGAATCCTGCTGGCGTTGTTGATGTTCACCATTAAAGAGCCACTGCGTCGTGGGTTAAAAATGATCACGATGGCGGATGGCTCAAGGCAAAAAGCCGAAGTGCCATTCAGCGAAGTGGCAAAATATATTGGCTCCAACTGGAAGACGTTTGCCTGTCATACGATTGGGTTTTCATTATTGTCATTTTCATCGTATGGAGCTTCGGCCTGGATTCCGACGATGTTTGTTCGCAATCACGCCTGGACTTCGGGTAAAGCGGGCATCATTTACGGATTAATTGTCGGCATTTTTTCTACCCTGGGAGTTGCCACCGGCGGCTGGGTCGCAGATAAAATGACGGCGCGTGGGTTTCGTGATTCGACAATGCGCGTCGGGCTTTTAGTTGGAATTCTGTGGTTCCCTTTCGGAATGTTATATCCGATTGTATCGAATGCAACCCTGGCGGTTTTACTACTCATCCCATCGGCGTTTCTTGCCAGCGCTCCGTTTGGCGTAGCGCCCGCCGCAATCCAGCAAATCATGCCGAATGAAATGCGCGGTCAGGCTTCAGCTGTGTATTTATTTATGATTAATTTAATCGGGCTGGGAATCGGGCCAACCGCTGTGGCAATGACGACAGATTACGTTTTTCACAATGACAAGATGGTGAACTGGTCATTGCTGATTGTTTGCACGATTGCTCATATTGTGGCGGCGATTTTATTGTGGATCGGGATGAAGCCTTTTGT
>JANMKB010000129.1:0-2621 GCA_031371805.1 Blastocatellia bacterium
TCCGCTTTGGAAACATTTGGGCGGAACCAGAACGGAAATCAACTGCGGCGTTTCAATCGGTCTGCAAAAATCGCCGGAAATTTTGCTGGAAAAAGTCGCTTGTGAATTAGAGAGCGGTTATCAAAGAATCAAACTCAAAATCAAACCGGGACAGGACATCGAATTCGTGTCAGTCGTGCGCTCGCATTTTCCCGATATTTTATTGTCGGTTGACGCTAATTCGGCATACGAACTCGAACGCGACGTTGAAATTTTCGAGCAGCTCGACGAATGTAATTTGTTGATGATCGAACAGCCGCTCGCCGCCGGAGATTTGGTTGACCACGCTAAATTGCAAAAGCGTCTGAGAACGCCGATTTGTCTCGACGAGTCAATTACCTGTTTGATGAATGCCAGGCACGCTATCGAACTCGAAGCGTGCCGGATTATCAACATCAAACTGGGGCGCGTCGGCGGCCACGCCGAGGCCCGCGCGATTCAGGATTTCGCCGCCTAAAGAGACATCCCCGTCTGGTGCGGCGGAATGCTGGAGTCGGGCATCGGCAGAGCGCATAATATCGCTATGTCCACGCTCACAGGTTTTACATTGCCCGGTGATGTTTCCGCTTCTGCCAGATATTGGGAAGAAGATATTATCGAGCCGCCCGTCGTTGTCAGTCCTAATGGAAAAATTAATGCGCCGACAAATTCCGGCATCGGCTATAAAGTTAAAGAAAAGCTAATCGAAAAGCTCGCCGTCAAACGAGAAACTTTTCGTTTAAATTAACTCGCGGCTATTGATTTATCGAAAGCAGTAACTTTCGCCCAAACTTGTAATTTTAATTACGGCGTTTAAATTTCAAAGAACATAAACACACGGCTGAATTCAATTTGCCGCTACTTGACGATTTATGCACCGGCTTCAAATAAAGCGACATTGCGTGCGCGCCTTTTGTCGGCTGTGCTTGACCATAATAAACAAAATGGAGTGATGAAAATGAGATACGGTTTGATTTGTTTGGCACTTTTGCTGTTCGGCGTTGTCGTTACGGTCGAGGCGCAGGAAAAAAAGATGAAAATATACATTTCCGCAGATATGGAAGGCGTCGTCGGAGCGGTGACGGCGGAGCAGTTGAGTCCGACGGGTTTTGAATATCAACGCTTCCGGGAATTTATGACGCAGGAAGTCAACGCCGCCATTGAAGGTGCCATTGAAGCCGGAGCGACGGAAATCGTCGTCAGCGACTCGCACGGCAACGCGCAGAATTTGCTGATTGAGAAGCTGCCGAAAAATACTTTGCTCGTCCGCGGCTTTCCGCGTCCGCTGGTGATGATGCAGGGCATAGACGCGACTTTCGACGGTGCGATTTTTCTCGGCTATCACTCAAGCACAACCAATCCAAACGGTGTTCGCGCGCACACGATGTCGAGCGCGCGGCTGGCTGATGTCCGGCTGAATAATATCTCGATGTCGGAAGGAGGTTTCAATGCGGCGATTGCCGGACAATTCAATGTGCCGATAATTATGGTTTCCGGCGATGACGCGGCGGTGAAAGAAGTTACCGAGATGCTGGGCGACGTTGAAGGGGCAGTCGTGAAATGGAACTACGGCTTTCACTCGGCAATGACCATGATGCCCGAAGTCGCTTACGCCCTGATTCGTGAGAAAGCCAAAAAAGCAGTCGGTCGAATCAAACAGTTCAAGCCGTATAAGCTCAAAACGCCTGTTCAATTGGATGTGCGCTTCAAAAATTACCGCCCGGCGGAACTCTTGAGCTATTTGTCAATCGTCGAACGCACCGACGCGCACAGCATCAGGTTTATGGGTAAAGATATGATCGAGGTGTCGAAGTTCATGGAATTTATCACGACCTACGAGCCGGGATTGGAGCCTTGAGCATCGCTACAGTAGTTTATTCGGCGGCTTCCCTTGATTCGAGGCAAATTGGATTTTTTTCCAGAGGACTTTAACTAATAGTTTTCCTTGATAATTTTTATGCAATGCCGTTTTGTGAATTTTCAATCGTAAATCGGGTAATTTCCCGCAAGCAGATACTGTTGGCGAATTCTCAATGACTCGTTGCAGCTAGCCCGGCAAATCTTGAAACTCTGGTTTTTGCCAGCGGTTTACCCTCCAGCCACGCTACGCTTCTGACAATATTTACCGCCGATGCCACGGCTATGTTGTGCAAATGCGTCTTTGCTTGACCAATATATCTGGTTTGTCTTAAGCCGTAACCTCTGACTGCTTGCGAGAATGTTCCTTCAATTCCGGCTCTTGCTTCATACAAATTCCGCCATTCAGCACTTTGTGAAGCTGTCCGCGATTTTTCCAAAAATTCCTGTTCTTCGCGTCCGGCAAATGACACGACTCGCCATTTCTTTGATTTTGTACAGTCGTGTTTTTTATCGCAAGTTAAACAACCCGCTGATGTTCATCTGACCCGATACTTTTCTTTTCCATCAGATTTGGCGGTTGACCAGTTTGTACCGATTCTGCCATTAGGACGGACGGGAGGGAACGTGCGCTAAACCCACACCAGCGGGCTTGTTTTTGCTTCATTATTTCCGGTTTTAGTTTCGGAGACGGCAACTCTGCATGTGTTTCCGCCTCAGCCAACATTTTTGCGGCAGATTGAGGC
>JANMKB010000150.1:0-7224 GCA_031371805.1 Blastocatellia bacterium
ACAAAAGCGAAGCTTGATCAGGTTGCGCCTGACAAGCTACTCCGTTTTTTTGCCGAAGTTTCGTACATTCCACAAGCGATTCGTTCACTGATTAAGTTTGTCGAGATCAAACGCATTGGCTTTGACGAATTTGTCAAAAACTACAACGCAGGCTTTGCTGCATTTGAGCAGGCGAAAGAGCGGTTCAAAGATGTCAATGACGAATTTCGCCCAACCTTGTATTTGCTGACACTGCAAATTGAAGCGCAGGACGAGCGCAGTAAGGACCTGTTGAGCGTCCTTGCCTTTTTTGCCAGCGAAGTTCCTGAACTGGTCGTTGAGAAATTCAAACCGCAGGTTTCCGTGATTGAAAAAGAAGTGATTCACACGCTGATGGACAACTGGCTGGTCGAGGAAATCACGGTCTTCCGTGGCAAAGATTTTAAATATTATTCGCCTCATGCAATGATCCGCCAAGTCGTCCGCGCCTCCCTGCCGAAATTTGAAGATAAACATACCCAAATTCTTGAGTCGCTCGCAGTAGAACTATTTAGCGCCGCTTACAGCAATCATGAGTATAATTACGAAGAAGCCATCAACCTTTACCGCTGTGTCGAAAAACTGCTTGAGCATTTGGTTAATCTTGCAGGTCGCTACGAACTCGCCAACGATTTGGCGAGGGCTTATCTGAACAAAGGCAATGCGCTTGATGGTTTAGGGAAACCCAACGAAGCGATAGCAGAATATGATAAAGCGATAGAGATTTGGAAACCGTTGGTGGCAAACGGACGGCACGAACTCGCCAACGATTTGGCGATGGCTTATCTGAACAAAGGCAATTCGCTTGATGGTTTAGGCAAATCAAGCGCAGCGATTGATTTTTACGGTGCCGCAATTCAACTTTGGGAAGAAACTCTGCAACGCGGAGAAGTGCAAAATTTGCCGAATTTGGCGGTTGGTTTGGGAAATCGCCTTAACACTCACAGAAAAGCGGGAAACGCCGATTTAGCCGCAAACGATATGCAACGGCTGCACCAGCTTTTGGAATTGACCAGACAAGACACGAGAATTGATCATCTCGGCAAATCTATTCAAGACAAAATTGATATGTGGAGCTAAGATCGAATGAGGAAGGATGAACGCGGAATGATGAACCCGTCATTCTAATTCTCGCCAATCAAAACAAACGGCGCCCAATAATACGGGTGACGCCAGGCGCGTTTTTCCCCCGTCAGTAATTCCAGCTTGGCCTGGCGCAACGCTTCATCTTTCGGCAATCCACTTTGCAAATTTTTATAAAACGATTTCATTAATGAAGCGGTCGCTACGTCGTTCACGTTCCAGAGGCTGACGACGACGCTGTTGGCTCCGGCGTAAAGAAACGCGCGGGTCAAACCGATGATGCCTTCGCCGTGCAACAATTTTCCGAGGCCTGTCCGACACGCCGAAAGCGTCACCAAATCGGCATTGAGCTTGAGTTGCATGATTTCAGACATTTGCAATGTGCCGTCTTCGGTCGGATCGCTGAGGTGCGAAAGCACAATGCCGGAACGGGCGGGATGCGCTTCGTCTACATTGCCGTGCGCGGCGAAGTGCAAATATTTGTATTGTTGCAGGGCTTCTGTTTTGACCATTTTTTCGTTGGCATCCGTCCCTAAAAAAATCTTGCGTTGCGCGGCAGGAAACAGCGCGGCGATTTCGTTGACTTCGGCGCGTGTGTAAGGCAACTGTCGTAGCTCACTGCCGCGCTCTGTCGCGGGTGGAGCCTTGAGCGAAGCTTCCTGATAGAGCGGATCGCCAAAGGCAATCAGACCCAATATTGGCGGACTGTCGTTTTGATTGCGCACACGAATTGTCGCCAGCGCCGAAGCCGATGGCGCATAGCTGATAGCAAATCGCTCAATCAAATATGCAGGCGTTTTTTGATCGTCAACTAAGGTCTCGAAGGGCAAATATGACAAGGCTCCATCCGGGACGATGATGAGTTTTTTGGCGCTGGCGATTTGTGGTTCGATGCTTTGCAAAAGAGTTTTGTAAATTTGTTGCCCCAGCGCTTTTTGTTTGGCAATTGCCTGCATTGCCGTCAGCGAATAGACCTTACCGGAAAACAATTGATTGTATTGCGCAATCAGTCGTTCAATTTCTTTGGCGGATGGTAAAAGATGCGAAGTCAGCTTCCCATGCGCCATGACAAATGCGACCGATTTTTTCTCACCGAGGACAAATTCAATTAATGCCGCGTCAGGTGGGATAATTTCTTTGGCAATGGTTTCAGGTCTGAGCGGTTGCGGATATTTGACTAAAGCGTAACGTGTATTGGCGCGACGAATTTTCAATCGTACTGTTTCGAGTTCCTGCTCCGCCCGGGTTAATTGAGTCGAGAAAATTTTCTCTGCTTCGGCGGTAAGCTCAGGTTTCCACAGCTCGCGTTGAAGACCGGCAATTTTCGCCAGAAACCGATCCAGCTCAGATTTTTGTGCAGGCGTTAACTCTTCTTTGTCCGCTTCGCCTGATTCGGCCAGGACATCCAAAAAAGTACGAGCGTGATAGGCTTCGGCAATACCGAGGGCTTCACCGGTCTGATTTTGTTCCAGCAAAAAATTAATTGCATCGGTGAAAACATTGTGGCGCGAAGCGATGATTCCGGCTCTGGAAATTTCGGTCGGAACGGACAACAGGCGCGCTTCTTCGACGGCGGCAACGGCCTGCCGATAGCTTTGCACGGCTTCATCGTTATGTCCGAGCGTGCGCTCGGCGGCGGCTTTGGTCGCAAGGAAGCGTGATTCGAGGTGCTTACTACCGCCAGATTTTTGCAAATTTGTCAGGGCGCGGGTCACGGAATCCAACGCCTTTTCCGCCTCACCATACTGCAATTGCGTCCACGCATAATCGCCTAAAATTAAATCTTCGCGGGCGTGCATCGCCTGGGCATATTTCAACGCACGCTCAAAAAAACTGGCGGCCTCCTGATATTGTTCGAGTGCGGCATAGGTCGTCGCTACATGATAGAGCGTCGTTAATCTGGTGTAGCGCAAGCGCAACTCTTTAAACTCACCTCCAGGATTCTGACTATTCAAAGGGTAAGCGTGAATTATTTCGATTTCCTGGAGGCCATATCGCAACGCGCTTTCATAATTGCCCTGTTGCTCATCCGCCAGCAAAAAGCTCAGGAGGGCATTTTCTTCCAATGCTCTATCGCCTAAAGCTTTGGCGATCATCAGCGCTTCAGCGGAATGGGCGGCGGCGCGTTCGGCATCGCCAGTGAAGGCGTAAACAGCGCTCATACGGCTCAGCATCAATGATTCACCCGCCCGATCATTTAGCTTACGAAACAAGCGCAGCGATTGATTGAAACACCATAGCGCTTCTTCATAACGCCCCGACATCCGCAACAACGACGCCGCAGGGCTGAGCGCTACGACCTGCGCTCGATTGACTTCGGGATCGTCTTTATCATCGGCAATAACATTGAATGCCTGCTTGTAATAGTCAATCGCTTCGCTGATGCGACCTAAGCGAAAGGCGGCCTCAGCGACCAGATTGGCGGAGCGCGAAGCGCGTCGTTTGAAGTCGCCTTGCTGGCTGCGTTCAAAGGCACGCTTAGCGATTTGGTAAGCCTCTTCGTTACGATCTTCGCGTAATAATCGGGCGGCATAAGTATTTAATTCTTCGATGGTAAAGCGAGCGGTTGGAGTTTCGGGCAGGGATTGTGCGAAGGCGGTTTGGGACGCGAAAAATGCAATGATGATGAGGCTTAAAAATCGCTTCATATTCGCCGATACTGAATATTATTATTTGCGCACAGTCAGATTATATTCCCCAATCAATTCACGCTGCCCACCTTTTTCACCAAAGGCTTTGACCACATATTTTGCCGGTGGCAACGTGCGCGTCGCAACGTTCACGGCAAGTGCGCCGTAGCTGTTTAATTTCGCGCCGTTGACGGTTGTCACCAATCGTTTTGCCTGATCGAAAACCTGTAGTTGATAACTGTCAAAACGAGCATCAGGTACCAGTTCAATCCAGATCGTCGCAGTTTTAGCGCCACCAGGAATATTGAGTTGATTGCTTTCGGATTTAGCATCGCGCTGGGCTTCCAGCAAAACAATCGGCGCATTTGCCTGTACCTGTCCAATTGGTTCAGGCACGTTGGTCGGTTTATTGGTTGCGATTTGCTGATTGAGTTGCGCCTGCAATTTTTCCTGCTCAGCTTTTGCCTCAGCTTTCGCCGTAGCCAATGCCTGTCGCTCTTTTTCCAATTCATCTTTCGCTGTTTGCAGGCTTTGGTCTTTTTCACGGGCGGCTTGTTCATGCGCTTGTCGTGCTTGTGCAACTTCATTCTGAAGCCTGGGAATTTGGCTAAAGAGTGTCCATCCCAGCCCAATCGCCAATAAAATCGCCGCTGCCGACGCCAATGCAAAGGCTGGCTTGAACCAATTTGTCCACCATGCAACGACTGTGATGGCTGGTTCGACCACGACTTCTGATAACACGCCTTTGCGCGAAGAATGCTTTACTCCAGCGACAAATTGCGCCGAGGTTTGCACTTTGCCGAAACATTCGTCGCAGCCGAAAAAATGTTCTTGAAAAGCGCATCGCTCGGTCGCATTCAAGCGATGCATTACATAACGCTCAATGATTTCCTGTTGTTTAATCTCGTGATGATTCATTGCATACCACCTTTTCCATTATCGCCACCGGTCCCAAAAGTGTCCAACGATAAGCTAGGGAAGCTTATATTGCTTCAGCCACTGCCAATTTATTTGCGCACCATTGAGCGGAAAGTTTTTGCCGTTGGGATAGACATGGGTCATCCCTTTGATGAGCGCAAAGCGAAAGGCATTGTTGGGATCGCCCGAAGTACCTTTGGCATTGAGCCAGGTAATTTTATTGGGATTGCCACCGGTCGTGTACTTTGGGTCTAACTTGTAAGCTGTGCCATAAGATTTCATCTCTCCCTTAAAAAATTGCGATTGGGCGAAAAGCTGATCGAAATTCATTGGCAACGGGTCGCCGCCGGACAATTCCATGTATTTGTTATCATTCGTTCTGACTTGTGCCAGCACGGGCAATAATCGTTTCGGCGTATAGATTGCTCCCAATGGCAGGAATCCGGCGCTGGAAACAACGGCGGCGACGCGATCCGACATTTCGACGCCAACACGCGCGGTCATTTGCCCGCCGTTGGAAAAGCCCGCCATATAAATCATCTTCTGATTGATGTTGAATTTCTGCTGAAGTTCATCAATCACCTGATGCAAAAACTTGATGTCATCTTTGGGAACTTCGCCGGGATAATATTCATAGCCGCTGGGATAAATATGCCACTTGGTCGTGTCCCTACGCTGACCATCCTCGATGATGCAATGATGCCAGGACGTGGGGTACACAGTGAGGGTATTTTCCGTCTCGCCCACTTCTTTCCAACCGGAGATGTTATAAAACTGTTCCCCAGTTTGTGCTGTGCCGTGCAACATAAAGACAACAGGCACAGGCGTGGATTTGTTGTAACTCTTGGGCACGTGCACGTAGTAGATACGCGTGTCGCCATTCACCACGGTCGTGAAACGATTTTTGCCGACCACGAATGATCCATTGTTGTTGCCCGGAGCAGGAGCGGATTCGTTTTTGTTTTGGCGCGCATTACGAATCTTTTCTGCCTGTGCGACTTTTCTGCGTTGAGCGGGTTGTGCCAGCAGGCTCAGGGTTGTCAGAGCGAAGACAATTGCGAAGAGGATATGCTTTTTTATGTTGATACTTTTCCTTTCATTGATCAGGGGCAATTTCTTCCTTTAAATCACTATCACAATGATTAGTGTCGTACCCTGATGATTTGTATCAACTATTTTGAAATTTTTTATAAATTTCGCGGAAGCTCTGTAATGTCCGCGATTTTATTAAGCGTAATCGTTCTTCTTTGATGCCTAATTTTTCGGCAATCTGATCATTCGGCAATTCATCATAATAATACATACGCAAAAATTGTTGCTCGCGTGGCTTCAATTGGTTGGCTGCTTGCTCTAAAGATTTACTGACATCCGCATTCAGAAATGTATCTTCGAGGGAAGCATCACTGGCAATGTCATATTCATGATCTTCCAGCGAATCCGTCCGATATTTGTGGCGGACATTTTCGCGGATGACATTAAGCGCAAAGCCGACGATATAAGAAGGAAGCGAATCAGCGATGCGGAGTTTGCCTTCGCGCAGGGCTTGAATGACGCGTAGGAAGGTTTCAGCGCGAACATCTTCAGCGTCATCTTTTGAATGCAATTCGCTAAGCGCGAGAAAGTACACACGAGCAGAAAATTTTTCGTAGAGAGTTGCTTCGGCTTCAGTCTCGCCGTCACCAATTTTTCTTACTAAGTCGCTGTCAAGCAAAGGGATTTCGCTCCGGGATAAAATTTGCGGGGCTACGCAGAACGCGTTTGAGTTGCCATTATGCCCATCTTTGCAAAAAAATAAAATTTTTCTGATACATTTGCGGCACTGCCTGCACTATGTAGTGAGCAGGAAAAATTAACCCTTGCATCGAAACCGGGGAATTTTAAAATCAAGTCTTTAGTAAGGCGGTTGTCTGACGCACCTGCTATAAACGTACCCCCTAGTAACCAATCTGGAGAAAGATCAATATGAATACACGAATCACATTTTTACTGACCTTCTGTTTTGCACTCGCTTTGACAATGCTTGTCGGAGCGCATACGGCATCGGCCCAGCCAGGTACAAAAACGCCTGGCGTTAGGGCACGACAAAAAAATCAGGCCAAACGTATTCGTCAGGGAGTGCGTTCCAAAGAGTTAACGAAAGGCGAAACCGTCGGCCTGGCGAAGGATGCGAAAGAAATTCGGCAGGAAAAAGCGGCAGCCAAAGCCGATGGGACAGTCACAGGTGCAGAGCGCAAGGAAATTCACCAGGATATGAATCAGGCCAGTCGCAAGATTTATCGCAAGAAACACAACAATCGCACGCGCTAATCTACCGCCAGAAATCAAACGAATTCCTGACCGGGAACCTGGTTGGGAGCTACGGCTGCGAATCGTAGCGCGTGATTTTCGGGGGAGTCTCACGCGCATGATTCGCAGCTTTTTTTAACTGTTCAGGCAATTCTCTTTGCAACTGCTCTGGTGATTGAAAATGAAGCGCCCGAAAGCCCAGATTTTGCGCGGCCAGAAAATTCTTGTGCGAATCATCAATGTAAATACATTCATTCGCGGGACGCCCAATGATGTCAAGCAAATGCGC
>JANMKB010000205.1:0-6045 GCA_031371805.1 Blastocatellia bacterium
ACGATCAAATTCGGCGGCTATTTCGAGCGCGCCGGACAGAACGATTTTGACCAGATCAACGTTTCTGGTACTCCAGGCGGCACAAACAATCAAAATGGTCGTTTCGTGTTTTCTAATTCTGCGTCTGATGGAAAGACAGGCGTTGCGGCTGCCAACGCAGCGCTGGGATTGTTCGACACCTACGCTGAAATCGGCGACCGTTCGTACACACCCTATCGTGGTCACATGTTCGAGTGGTTTGCGCAGGATTCCTGGAAAGTAACCTCGAAACTGCGCGTCGAAGGTGGAATACGCCACAGCATTATCCAGCCGTATTACAGCCTGTGGGGCAACATGGTGGTGTTTGACTCGAAGTATTATGACCCGACGAAAGCGCCGACGGTTGATCCGAAGACGGGCTTTATCACTTCGAGCGCAACCAACTTACAATCGCTGTATAACGGGCTGGTCATTCCTGGCAGCGGTTGGCCTGATGCGGCGAAAGGCCCTGGTCGAATAGCCATTGCGACAACTGGTCAATTCGATTTCCTTTTCCGTGGCGAAGGCAAATCGTTTTCGCAAATTCACAAGAACAACTTCCAACCACGAGTCGGATTAGCCTATGCGTTCAATGACAAGAACGTAGTTCGTGCGGGCGTGGGACGCTTCATGACGCGTTTGGGCATCAGCGATTCGGTCTTCCTGGGCGGCAATCCGCCGTTGCAGCCGACCGTTTCTGTCACCAATGGTCTCGTTGATAACCCCGGTGGTAAAGCCGGCAACGTTTTCACACAGCAGATCACCACACAGGATAAGGTCTTCAAAAATCCTGAAGCCTGGACCTGGAACGGAACCTTCGAACGTGAAATTGGTTTCGGCACAAAGCTCGAAGTCAGCTATGTAGGTCGTCGCGGATTGCACGCACAGCGCGAACGTAACCTCAACCAATTGCCTGTGGGTACGTGCCCAGCCGGTGTGGGCTGCCCCTTCATTAATGGAGTTTCTGGTGATCGTTACAACCCGGATGCGTTGCGTCCGTACAAGGGGTATAACATCATCCGTGTAACCAACAATGATGCAAACTCTCTGTATAATAGCTTCCAGGTTGGCTTGGAACGTCGTTTTTCCAAAGGGTTGGCTTACAGTTTTGCCTATACACTATCGAAATCATTCGATGACGGTTCGGCACAACGTGACGTAGTTCCAAATGCTTTCGATGTTCACAATCTGTGGGGGCCATCAACCTTTGATCGCCGTCATTCAGTTGTCATCACCGCTGCCTATCAACTTCCGATCTTTAAAGATCAAACCAAGTGGACTGGTAAATTGCTAGGCGGATGGTTAATCAGCGGCGTATCGCAAATGGCGACGGGTAACCCGATCACTATTGGCACAGGCGACGATTTTGCGGGCGTTGGACCTGGCAGCGGTGGCCAATTCTGGATTTTCAGTGAGACTCCGCAAATCAAAGGTCAGTACGCCAACAACACACCTGCGGCAACTGGCACTTTCGAATCCAATTATTGGTTCAATCCATTCAAGGCAGATGGCACGGCAATTTTCACCAAGCCAACAGCCGGAACGATTTCGAATCAAAAAGCACGCGGACTTTTTTACAATGTGGGATTCCAGAATCACAATCTGCGTCTCTCGAAAGAGTTCGTGATTAAAGAAAGTCACGCCTTACAGTTTGTAGTAGAAGGCTTTAACTGGTTGAATCATCCGAATTGGAACGGCCCGGATACCAATCCGAACAACCTGACCACGACCTTCGGTAAGGTTACTTCCAAGAGCGGTTCGCGCGAGATGCAGATTGCACTGCGTTACTCGTTCTAACCATAACTGGCTAACAACTAAAAAGCTCGCCTGGTATTTTTTATCAGGCGAGCTTTTCTTTTTCTTTCTCACTTGTCAGGCGTAAGATGTTGTTCATCACTTCCCCGACCCAGAAAGGAATCAGGTATGCAAAGCCCGTCTTTATTGCTCAGACTGCTGTTAGCACTGGTCAGTATTGCCAGCGTTTCATTGACCATCATCGCGCAGTCAAGCCCAACTACAGATAAAGCTGCGCTCGAAATTCTCAGTTTCAAGGTCGGCAATAACTACAACGCCTTGCTGGAACGGCAGCCTTCGCCGTTTGCGGCGGATAATCCTGACCTTCCACAAACGGAAGCAGAAAAACTAGCGCGCCGTACTGCCGCAGCGACGAATAATCCCAATACCACACGCCGCACAACTGCCGCGCCGATTGCGCCTGGTGATAAAAATCCCAATGGTAAGTTGCGCTCGACGATCCGCGTGATTGATCTGGCGGAGTGGGTGAATCTTTCGCTCAAGAACACCTCTGACAAAACGATCAAGGCGATTGTGTGGGACTTCGCGTTTCCGCGTTATGAAGACAATAAACTGGTGTTGCGCTTTGATGTTAGCAGCAAGGCAGACATTAAACCCGGCAGCAAAAAAACGCTCAAACAAAAATTACCGCCCGACGCAAAAAAATGTCAGATCGTCAGCGCGGAAACAGCGTCAATGGAATTGGTTTGTGGGAAAGGCTTCAATGACCCGACGCACTTCAACCAACCAGCGGTTTCCATCAAAAAGATCGAATACAGCGATGGCTCCGTGTGGGAACAAAAATGACCTTCATAAAGTTGGCATAGCTCTATCACATCTGAGCAAAATATTCAGTTTATCTTATGTTCATACGACGGGTCTTGGAAGGCTTAAGTAAGTGCGGATTTTTGGTTTTAGGATTCAAACTCATACATTGGGCGCAGACTACTAACCTCATCTTAGTAGTCTCGCTCTGCCCCACTCCCGTGAGTTGCGATTAATGCGCAGCTTACGAGAATGCTCTATTTTAATCGCTCAGAACGGAATGTCGTTATCATCCTCAAAATCATCAAAGGCGCTGGCTGAAGGTTTAGGCACGGGCGCTTTAACCGTTGCCGCTACACGCGGCGTAACTTGCTCACCTGGTTCTCTGGCTGCATCGAACGGCACGGTTTTAATTTCATTGCGTTCACGCAGGAGCATTTCTACTTTGCGTTCCGCTTCGCCCAAATGAGCCTGACACTGACGCGCCAGCCCCACACCTTCCTCAAAAATTTCCAGTGCGTGTTCCAACGGCAAATCGCCGGATTCGAGTTGCGCGACAATTTTTTCGAGCGAAGATAATGACTCTTCAAATTTGGGGGCTGCTATTTTACTGGTTGCCATAATTTCACCTGATAAATTAATCACCGCGATAAATTCAATACTCAACGAGATGCCGCGTCACTAAATCATAATAAGAATTATAGCCGCCGGTTGATGGTTCTGAATCTTTAATCACACTTTCAATGGTTTGGAGTAATTGCACGCTGAAATGATTTTCGTAGGTCTGTGGATGTTGGTAAGCGTAATAAGCGTAATTGAAATAGCTGCGAATAATAACACTGTGTTCGTTGATCGGGAGGCTCTTCAAATTTTGGACGAACCGTTCAAAACTCCCGCTCTGACGCCATAAATAAAACTCGACATTGGAAACATAAAAAGCCGAAACTGTCTCGCCGGTTTCTCGTAAATATTTACCAATTTCTCGCACCGCGTGTTCGCCTGACAAATCACCGGTGACAGGGATAATTTTATTTTGCTCCTGCATTTTTTTGAGGAACTGGTAACTTTCCTCGGTCGCCAGATAATTTCGTTGCTGATTGTTCTGATCCGATTCCAGCAACACTGCGCGATAGCTGGGAAAATACCGATTTGACGGCATCGGACGATCACGAATCACATAGCGGACTTCCATCCCGGATTGATAAAATGCCTGATAAATCCGGGCGATGGCTTCGTGATCGCGCTCATTCAGATTGAAGCCGAATTTGTTGATAAGCTGCTTGATCTCAGTTCGATATTTGTCATACAGCTTAGGGTCAGAAGGAGTGCGATCAATATATTCGACTAATTCTTTGAGGGATTTTTTATTCCAATCCTTCGATTTTGGCGGCACTGGTTTGCCAAACATCAGGGACAAATATTCGACGCGATTATGCGCGGTCATAAAGAGCGCCTTGAACAACAAATGATGCAGCAAACAATCGCGGCGAATATCAATCATAAAGGCTTTGGTCGGCCTGATTGCTGCCAGATAAGTAAAACTCTGATCCGGCCCCACGCCCAAATAAACCCCGCCCGTCACGCCTGTCTGCGCCAGTTTGGGAATCACGTGCTGATAAGAAAGCTCATTGGAAACCAAATTGTCAGAGCCGAAATAACCGCCCGGTTCAGAAATCCGCGCACTGAGTTGCGCAATATTAATGCGTCCGGTTTCAGCCTCAGCCTGAGACCGGATGGGCTGCACCGGAAACCCGGCAAACAATTGCATGACAAGCAGGAAAGCCATTAACTTTCCGCTTAAGCTTTTAAAACTTCTGCGCTGGTGAATCATGAAATTTGGCTCCTCAAAAAGATTGTAAATAGAATAGGGCAAGACGACAAAAAGCTGCAATGCAATTATCTTCATCTGTAATGACTGGCGCAACTATTAAGCTATGTTACAATTGCCGAGCCAGGCAGGACAATTAAATCATCGGCCCCATAATTATCAGATTTCAAAGCGACTTGAGTACTGCCCGGTAAATAACAAATAAACTCTCCGTGAGAAAAAAATGAGTGTTGAATTTCTTGAAGAGGATCAAAACAAATCTTCTCCCAAGCCGCCAGTTCTAATAACCTCTGATGAGGCGTCAGTAGATGAGCGCCGCCAGTATGTCGCCCGCATTCAGGTCGAAATTGATTTGCATATTACAACCCCGGAACGTAAGGGCATTGCCCGCAGCATTGATGTTAGTGTGACCGGGTTATTAGTGCAAACTCTGATGGAGCTGGCCTGGGAAGAACGTGTCATCCTGACGATTTTACATCCTGAAGAAGATTCTCATATCTGTGCAATGGTCGTTCGCGTAGCTGAATTGGAAGATGCAACGGGTAACAAATACGGGCTGCGCATCCTTTCAGACGACGCCCCTGTCTGGCAGGGAGTTTTACGGCGGCTGATTTTGTAATTTCAAATTTCAAGCACCTGCTCATCAATTGTTTTTACAATCGTCATTGCTTTAGCCTGATTCTGACAACTGCACTTGATTTGATAAATCCCAATTTTCACTGGCTCACCTGCCAAAAATTCACGGCGCTCTCCCTGTGGCAATTCCCGCCCCCCAACTTCCAGCGAATTACGACCTTCACAGGTGATGGCAAATTTTCCTTCCTCCAAACGTTCAATCGTCGCCTGCTTACGACTGATTTCTAAATCTCCTTCCAGGCGTAAGTCTACCTGAATATCTTTCGCGCCGCGCCCGATGGCGATTTTGGGTTTGTAACAAGAGAAGTTTTCGGTGGCTTCTCCGGCGCGGGAAAACTCAAGGATAAACAAAGGCGCACGCGGTCGAACAAGTGTGGCTGTGCCGTCACTGACCGGAGCCGTGACAGTCTCTTCATTATCCGTTGCGGGAGTCGGTGGCGGCGCAATTTTAGCACGTGGTTTGACTTCAGTTTTTGGGGCTGTACTGTCCCACACGGGTTGCACACGAAACTGTCCTTTTTCGAGTGTGCCGTCCACGCGCAATTCAATCGCAAAGCTTTTGGTTTGCACGTCCTTGTCGCCGATTAATTCTTTAGCGCGCTCTGACAACACGTGATAAAGCCCGCGCTGTAAACCGTCGCGTTTGTCGCCCTGCCATTGAGAATCGTCTTCTTTACTGAGAAAAACCATATACTCGCGGGGAATATATGTGGGACCGCCAGGTGGTGTAAACATTTCTTTTTGCATGGCGGTTTCGACTTCACGCGCAACTGAAACCAGAAACTCTTCCCATTCGCGCCGGGCTGGTGGAGATTCAGGCGCCAGTGAAACAGCGTCTTCGCCGTCGAGCCATTTTCTAAAATCACCGAGCAGGTTTTTAAGACTCATATTTGTTCCTTTTGATCAGTGCTGCGTCAACTAATGCCTCGCTCTTAAAACCATCCGCGTGAGGTAATATTTACTAACTTCGAGCTACTATTAACCCAGCCCTGTTTTTGATCAAC
>JANMKB010000222.1:0-7842 GCA_031371805.1 Blastocatellia bacterium
CTAAGCGGCAAATCTTTCGCCAGCGCCGGAGTTGGTTTCGTTTTGTTCATACGGGAATAATAAAGAGAATCTGGCTTGTGACAAGGGTTGCGCTTACTTCTGCGAGCCTTATACTTGCTTATGGAGGAAAAAAACTATGACCGCGCTCCCGCAACCAAAAAAAGAACCCTTGTCTACGGTCGAAGCTTACCTTGCCTTTGAACGAGAGGCCGAAGATCGGCACGAGTATCTGGATGGTGTAATTTATGACATGGCGGGCGAAAGCCCAGCGCACGGCGATATTAGTGCCAATCTGGTTTACGAATTTATGAGGCAATTGCGTGATAAGCCCTGTCGAGTGCGTTTCAAAAATACCAAAGTCTTCAGCGGTTCGCCGTTGCTGGCACAATTGCGCAAAAGCCGGAAAGGTCTTTTTTCCTATCCTGACATTGTCGTAATTTGCGCAGAGCCACAATATTTAGACCATCATCAGGATGTTCTTGTAAACCCACAGGTAATTATCGAAGTGTTATCCGCTTCGACGGAGGGCTTTGATCGCGGCGCAAAATTTCTTCGTTACCGCAAAGCCTTACCTTCGCTTACTGACTACATTTTAGTTTGGCAAAATGCGCCGTTGATTGAATATTATATTCGTCAGGCAGATGGCAACTGGTTGCTCGTGGTGCTTGAGGGATTGGAAGCCAGCTTGACGATTGCTTCAATTGGATGCGCCATCACACTGTCAGAAATTTATCGGTTGGTGCAATTCCCGCCCGAAGAAATAGAGGCGGATGAAGAGGAGCAAAACGCTTGAAGCCACACATCGCCATATTTTTTACCGGTGGCACGATTTCCATGAGTATTGATCCGACGATGGGCGGAGCGGCTCCGGCTTTGTCGGGCGAAGAAATTGTCGCACGAGTTGACGGCCTTTCCGATGTCGCGGATTTTGACATTATCAATTTCTCGCGCCTGCCGGGGCCGCACGTGACTCCGGCAATCATGCTCGACCTCGCGCAACAGGTTGATGAGCGCTTGCAGGACAATAAAATCAATGGTGTTGTCATCACGCACGGGACGGATACGCTGGAAGAAACGGCATATTTTCTCGACCTGATTTTGCATTCCGACAAGCCCGTAGTCTTTGTCGGCGCGATGCGCAATAGCTCTGAATTAAGTTGGGATGGCCCGGCGAATTTGCAGGCGGCGGTGCGGGTCGCAGGTGATGCGCAGGCGCGTGGACTCGGCGTAGTTATTGCGATGAGTGAGAAAATTATTGCCGCGAATGAAGTCACAAAAACGCATACGGAATCGGTAGACACTTTTCAGAGCCGCGATTTTGGCGCACTTGGCATAATTGACAAAGACCGCGTCATTATTGCTCGCCGTCCAACTGAGCGCGAACATATCGCGACAACGAAAATCGAAGAGCGCGTAGACCTCATCAAAGCGATGTCCGGTAGCGATGGCAAATTTATTGATTTTGCGGTCGAGCAGGGAACTCGCGGATTGGTGATTGAAGGCTTCGGGCGCGGCAATGTGCCTCCGGCGTACCTGCCTGCGATTGAACGCGCAGTGCAAAAAAATATTCCCGTCGTCATTACTTCGCGCTGTCCTCGTGGACGCGTACTGGACACGTATGCTTATGCGGGAGCAGGAAAAACTTTGACGAATTGTGGCGCGATTCTCGGCGGCATGTTGCCCAGCCATAAAGCCAGGATTAAGCTGATGCTCGCACTCGGCGCGGGTCACAACGTCGCACAAATTCGTCAGTCGTTTGCAGCTTAAAAAAATCTTTGATTGGAGACAGGCAGGTGAATTTCTCTCTCGCAACAAAGCGCCTGATTTTGCGTGATTTCCATGCAGACGGTTTCGCCTCGAGTGATGGAAAAAATCGGGATGCAGAAAATTCAAAGTGGATTTTTGATGAGATGGGTAAGAGCCATCAAATACGGTGAACGCCGCGCGATTGTGAGATACCAAATCAAAAAGCAGGATTGGCTGGCGAGAACAGAATTGGCACACTCCAATGGTAAGTAAGCTAACATATTCAGTATGATGACATACCTTAAGGCGGTTATCCCCGAACTGTCAGTGACAACCGGATAGCGCCGAACTGAATATTTTCATTAGCGTTCTTAAGCAGGAAGAGGTTATTAATGGCACTTCAGGATAAATGGTTCAAGCCGCGAGTTATCAAACCTCGCTCTCCTTTCTGGTGGTTGCGATGGATCCCGGCTATCTTCCTCACCTTTCTGATTCTTGAATTCGTTTATGTCATTGGAAGACTGGCACTGATTCCTATTCTGGCATCATTCGCGCTGGCTTATATGCTTAATCCAATTGTTCTTGAATTGGAAAAGCGCGGTCTGTCTCGCCCGGTTGCGACGATCAGCACATTGTTGCTTGTGGCGCTCACAATCGCGGCTCTACTGACATTTGTAGTTCCAGACCTGATTGAACAGGGAGCCGCGGCAGGTCAAAAAATTCTGCGGGAGTTTACGCCGGAAAATGCAGCACGGCAACGCGCAATATTACGACATTACTCCCCTGTGCTCGACCGTTTAATAGGGGAAAGACTGGAACAGGCACTGCGCAATCCGGCAGAAGCGATTGGCTCGCCTGCACTACTGGCCGTTGGCGGTTTGTCAGGCTTCTTCGCTACCGCAGTAGCTTCACTTGATCTGCTGCTTATCCCCTTCTTTATCTACTATATTTTGATTGATTTCGGGGATTGGCGAAACGATCTGGAAGATTTAATCCCTCCGCGTTTTCGGATGACATTCAGTCGTTTATTCGATGAGATAGGGCGAATCCTTGAAACCTACGTCCATGGACAATTACTAATCGCCATTTTCATGGGCGGACTTTATGGCCTGGGGTTTGCCCTTCTCCGCGTTCCGGCCTGGGTCGGGATTGCAGTGTTCGCGGGATTGCTCAACATTGTTCCTTATGTTGGTACCGGACTGGGATTAGTTCTTGCGGTAGCCTTCACGTTAAGTGATGGTGGCGGAGCGTGGCGCATTCTGGGAGTTGTGGGAGTTTTTGCGGCAGTGCAAACACTGGAAGGATATGTGCTGACCCCGCGTATTATCGGGACGCGGCTTAGTCTGCACCCGATCGCGGTTTTTTTGGGACTCCTGATTGGTGGCAAGCTGTTTGGTTTACTTGGGATTATTCTCGCTGTGCCGACGATTGCAATTGCGAAGGTCTTTCTCCTGTTCTTCCGCGAACTTTACAAAGGCTCGTATTTTTATCACAACGGAAATCTGCATCCTGCCGAAGTACCTAGTGAAATTTTGGAAGAACGCTTGGCTGATGCTGCCGATATGGTGCTGGCAGAACAAGGCAGCGAGCAAATTACGGATGAACTTCCAGCGACGACTCTTCAGCAGGACAGTATACTGAACAAGAAAACGGACACCCTGAAAAATTAGCTGATAACGCTGACCAGATTCCTGCCAGAGAATTAAATACCCAATAACCAGTGCTTGTTTTTTGCTGGTAGTAACTCAGCGTCCGCCGCAGTAAAATTTATTTTGATAACCCAGTCAGTACTTCTGACAAAACAAGATAGTCTCTCCTTAATGTTAGCTGCGAATATTTCAAAATTGATTTGAGACTCTTGCTTACCAGTAAAAAATCGGACAAACTTAGTCGCTTGTAACGAACGGTCAACTCTCAAAATTACTAATCTTTGCTGTTGCTGCTGTCCTGCCGGTAAAGTTCCGTCTGACCGTCTGACATGATAATAATTCTCGACATTATTTTCGGCACAGGACTCTTAATGTTAAGTGGGTGAGAAATCCTTATCTCTACCTTTGAATTGAAATAATTACTTATGGTTAAAGTTGCAATTGTTGGCGGTGGCCCGGGCGGTTTGATGGCTGCTTATTTGCTCGAACAAAAATGTGATGCGCCCTGTGATATTACGGTGTTTGAAGCCAGTGACCGGGTTGGGGGCAAAATCATGACCAGACAATTTGACCAGGCTCCGGTGAAATATGAAGCAGGCGTGGCGGAGCTTTACGGCTACTCGATGACTGGGCCTGACCCGTTGCGCGATTTGATTGTCGAGCGACTTGGCTTACAGATTGTTCCGATGGACGGGGAAACGGTTGCGCTGGGCGATAAAATCATGCGCAATCAGGCGGAAATCAAAAAGCTCTGTGGGCTGGCAACGCTGGATGCCATTCGTAATTTTCGCAAAAAATGTCAGACTAAACTTACGCCCGAAGAATATTACGAAGGGCATTGGCAGGATGATAACGACCACGACTGGGCAGAGCGGACATGTCAATCGCTGCTGGATGAATACGTGTCTGATCCGGTGGCGCGTAAATATTTAAAGGTCGCCGCGCACAGCGATTTGGCGACTGAACCGCACAATACGAATGGAGTGAACGGGCTGAAAAATTTTCTGATGGATGTGGATGGATACATTTATCTTTATTCGATTGTGGGCGGGAATGAACTGCTGATTCAGAAATTGCGGGAGCATCTGGAGCGGAGTCCTGAATGTCACATTGAACTCAACAGTCCTGTCACACGCATCGAAAAAACTCCGGCTAATAAATTTAGGGTTACGACGCGAAAAAATCGTCAGGTTGAGTTTCAGGATTATGATCTGGTGGCGGTTGCGCTCCCCAATAACTGGGTGAACACGATTGAATATGGCGGCGAAATTCTATCAAAGGCGTTGCTGAAACATCATGCCTATTACGATTATCCGGCGCATTATGTGCGCGTGACCATCCTTTTCAAAGAGCGTTACTGGCAGGACCTCATCACCGATTCGTGGTTTATGTCGGATGCGTTTGGCGGCTGTTGTGTGTATGACGAAACCTCACGTCACGAGGGAAATGGTTACGGTGCGCTGGGCTGGCTGATCGCTGGCACGGATGCGCTCACGATGGCGAATTTTACCGATGAAGAGTTGATACAAAAGGCGCTTGATTCATTGCCCGAAGCCTTGCAACAAGGGTGCGAGTTATTTGTCGAAGGGAAAGTTCACCGCTGGCTTTATTCAGTCAGTGCGCAACCGGGCGGCTTGCCGGAAAGAGAACCGAAATCGCGCCACATTCCCGAACCCAAAGAGCATGCCGGATTATATGTGATCGGTGATTATTTGTTTGATTCAACTCTGAATGGCGTTTTGGATTCGGCGGATTTTGTGACGGATATGATGCTGGATGGAATGATGCGGAAATGGTATCAGGAAAATGTTGCCGTTGCTGTCAATGGTCAAATTGCGGCGCAGGCAGCCAACATTATTTCCAGCAAAATTGATCGCCAGTATTTTGAGAATTATCATGGACAGGGAAAATATGCGGAAGTCTTTCAGCGGTTCTTCAATGCGAAATTTATCAAAGAAGCGATTCAGACAGCCTGGAAACCTGACAACGCTTATAAATTACTCAACGTTGGAGCGGCGAATGGACTAACGCTGGCGGCGCTGGCGACCGTTGGGATTGATGCCTGGGGCGTGGAAAATAATCGCTACATTCATGGACTCACAGACCGGAAATTGCAAAAGCGAAACATCCTGGGCGACGTGCGCAAATTGCCTTTCAAAGACAAGCAGTTTGATTTTGTCTACGACACTTCGCTTTGTTATTTATCGGAACGCGAAGCCGTCAAAGCGATCAAAGAATTACATCGCGTCACCAAACGCGGGGTGATTTTTGGCGCTGTCTCGACCGACATCAAACCGCAGGCAGTACAAAATTATCGCCTGTTTGATGGGGTGAAAACACTTTTGACGCTGTGGGAATGGTCAGAGCTTTTTTTGGCGAACGGGTTTGATTTGGAGGTTAACAGTGAACGCAGCCTGAAAAAACTTTGGCGCCTTGAAGCCGCTACCAGAGGCGCTGAAGGAAGCTGGTACAACGACATCGAAAGCATTCGCTATTGTTATTATTCCAAATTAGCTGAGGACGATGAATAGCCGTAATTGAGCCGCGAAAACTATTCCTGGCTCAGAAATTTACAGAATTAGAGATACTTATGCCCCCAAAAAAAGAACCCGACGAAGATGATCTCGATGAACTCGAAGATGATGACGATGATGATTTAGACGATGATGACGAAGATGAAGATGAGGTTGGGGAAGACGATGACGACGATGACGACGAGAACGACGACGAACTTGAGATTGAAGATTTTAATGCCACAGAAGCGGTTGGTGCGTTCAAGAGTGTAGTCGTTTTTTTGCGCCCCTACTTTACGGCTTACCGCTCAAAAATATTAATCCTTTCCACTGGCGTTGTGCTGGAAGCCTCCTTTAATGCGGCCTTCCCCTTTTGTCTGAAATACCTGCTCGACGATGCGCTTTATGAAGAAGATTACGAAGCCCTGGAATGGATTTTAGGGATCTTAGGTATCTTGGGCATTCTTATTTCAGTGGCGAGTGTGGCGTATGATTATTTAAATGCCAAAGTCGGGTCGCAGATTATCGGCGATATTCGCCAACGGATTTTTGCGCACACGCAAACCCTCTCAGCCGAATTTTATTCCCGCACCAAAGTAGGTGAAGTCTTATCGCGTTTTTCGACCGATATGGTGGATGTCGAAGACGCAATTATGCACGCCACTTCGTGGGGCGCTTTGCCGCTGGTTGAGTTATTAACCGGAACTATTTTGCTCTTTGTACTGAATTGGAAATTAGCCTGTGCCGCCATGCTAATCTTTCCCATCACCCTGATCGGATCACGCTTTTTTTCCAAACGCGCAATTGTTGCCAGCTATCAGAAAAAAGAACTTGAAGCTGCGACCATGAGCGTAGTCTCAGAAAATGTGATGGCGCAATCAGTCGTCAAGGCCTTTGGTTTGCGCGGCATTTCTTCATTGTGGTTTCAACTTCGGAATTCAAATTTAGTGACCACTTCAAGCCGGGTTCATTTTCTCAGCGCGATGATCGAACGCTCTGTTACTGTTTCTGTGCTGATGCTGCACCTCGTTGTTTTGGGTTTTGGTTCTTACCTGGTCTTCCACAAGATGGGGTTTACCATCGGTTCGCTGGTAGCGTTTGAGGGCGTTTTTTGGGAGCTGAGCTATAACATCGGACATGTCACCGGCTACATTCCGGCCTTAATTCATGCGGCTGGCAGCATTCAGCATATCAATGATTTGCTGGATGAGAAACCACAGGTAAAAGACAAAGCCGAGGCCCTTGAATTCCCCGCCTTTGAAAAAGAAATTGTTTTTCGTGAGGTAGATTTCAGTTATACCGGCGAACAAAAACAACTCAAAAAACTGAGCCTGACAATTCCCAAAGGAGCCAGAGTTGCGGTGGTCGGGCCGAGCGGCTCCGGCAAAAGCACGATCATCAATTTATTGCTCAGATTTTATGAACCTGCCTCCGGGTCGGTGACGATTGACGGCATTGAGGTGCGTGATATCAAGCGGGATTCGCTGCTGGCAAAAATAGCCGTCGTGTTTCAGGATAATATTCTTTTCAATATCAGCATTCGTGAAAATATTCGGCTGGGAAACCTGAGCGCGACCGACGAAGAAGTCGAAGCCGCTGCGCGCGCTGCCGAGATTCATAAATTTCTCAAAAGTTTGCCGCTTGGTTACGACACAATTGCCGGAGAGCGCGGCAGCCTGCTGTCCGGCGGACAACGCCAGCGCATTGCCATTGCCCGCGCCATTGTGCGGAATCCCACGATTTTGATTCTGGACGAAGCGACTTCCGCGCTTGATCAGACGACGGAAGCCGCGATCAATGCGACGCTGAAAAAAATCAGCGTGGGCAGAACTGTAATTTCAGTCACGCATCGCCTGAGTTCCATCGCGGATGCCGACAAAATCTTTGTGCTGGATCGTGGGAAATTAGTCGAAGCCGGAACGCAGGAAGAATTG
>JANMKB010000258.1:0-26678 GCA_031371805.1 Blastocatellia bacterium
ATTGTTCACCAGCGACGAAGCCGTCTCCCAATACGAAGTGACCATCCGATATTTTGCGCTTTCTGCCTGTCCGCTTAGCATGAGTTTGACAATGTCTGTTGCGCTGGTGGGATTGAATTCGGTGAAGTACCAGGCTCTGGCCTCACGCATTTTTTCATCACGTCGCAGTTCGTAAAGTTTCAGAATTGATTGCACATCTAATGATTTTGATTCCATAATTTTTTAGATATTGAAAGACAATTTAGACAGGATTGACAGGATGTATGAATACCATCTTTGATAGATCGTTGTTGTCCCTCTTGTTAATCCTGTCCAAACCGGATTTCCTACTGCGTTTGAGTGGTTGTTTGCAGGCTTGCTATTAAAACCGATGAAGTTGAATTCATCAATGATTGACAGAGTTTCAGGTTGTGAGACGCCTGTCGCATTTTGCCTTTTGATTGTTCCTGCGCCAGCTTGAATTCATCTTGTGCTTCGCCGTATCTTCCGACGATTGCCAGCAAAACTCCCAGATTATTATGACCGCCGGGAAAATGTTTTTTCTCGTGTTTGATGGCTTGTCGAAGGTTTTTCGCCGCCGCTTCGTAATCTCCTTCACGCGATAAAATCAAGGCGAATTGAAAAAGCGATTCAGCGTCGCTGGAGTGTGAAACCTCTACCGCCTGCGCGAAAGCTTGCTTGGCTTTTTGCCATTCGCCAAGTTCATTCAAGGCTATACCAAGCGCATAGGAAGCTCTGACATAGTTCCCGTGATTGATTTCGATGGCGATGCCGTATTCATTGACTGCTTCGCGTGTGCGACCTAGTTGGTGATAACAAACTCCGATATTGAAATGCGCTCGCGCCAGATGTTCTCCCGGCCAACTGGTAGCGATTTGGTACTGCGTGAGCGCCATTTCAAATTGTCCGGTCGCAAAGAAATTATTCCCTTGCTCCATTGCATTGTTGATTTCGTCAGTACGGACAGAATTCAAAGTTGCCAACGTTAGCACCATTACTACAACTAATTTTTTCAGCATATTTCCTCCTGTTTGAATGTTAGGAGGAGGATACAAAACGGATGGAATTCCGTCTTTCCGCTGCTTGCGGATTCTTACGCGAGTTTGCGGTATTGCGTAGCACAAGCTGCCAGCCCGTAAGCTGAAATCTGGCGTCAATTAAGCTTGTAGTGTCAATCACAGGCGCGGGCTGGCAGCCCACTATACGATTTGCGCTTCGCGCCATGCTTTTGGCGTCATTGAGGTTAAGCGTCTGAAAAAAGTCGTGAAATGACTTTGATTTTTGAAGCCGACCTGGGCGCTGACTTCAATGATTGGCAGCCCGCTTTGGGCGAGTAAGTGTTTGGCTAGTTCGACTCGGCGCTGCATTAAATATTGCTGCGGCGTCAATCCCGTAGTTCGTTTGAAAGCGCGGGAAAAATGATATGCACTAAGTTCTACGGTGTCGGCGATCTCCGCCAGCGTCACATCATCGGACAAATTGGCATTGATAAATTCGGTGGCACGTCGCAATTTATTTCCCGCCAATCCGCCCACAAAATTTGGCGTTTGATGACCGCTCACGGTGTAATTTTTTAGCAAATGAAATGCCAGCGTATTTGCCAACGACTCCGCATATAATCGCCCCATTGGAGCAACTGCCCGAGATTCTTCCAGTAAAGCCAGTCCAATTTGCCAAAGCAGTGGATCATCAATATTGCCAACTTCTCTTAATTCGACCTGCCTGGAATGGGAAGATGCCGCCGCGATCCGCACGAGCAACGCTGGATCAAGCAGCATCGTCAGGCATTCAACTTCTTCTTCCCAATTGAGCGAAACAGGTTGATACGCTGGGACTACGCACAGAGTTCCATTAGTTCTAAGAACTGATTGTTGAGCGCCAGTGGGGGTTTGCCGTGTCGTCGTAAAAGAGCCGCGAAACGGCAGCGTAATTTCGTGACGGGTGAAAGTCGTTTCTTCCATTTCTCCAGCCAGCACATTGTAATGCCGCAGTCCAATGCCATTCCATTCGGTCTTGCGGTTGTAGATGATCGGCGATTGATTTTCAGCAACTTTCCAATTGATATGCATAAATAAACGATAGGACGATTTCTTCAGGTTGTCCAGATTGCGACGGTGCAATTGTTTTTACGAGGCGGGAAGGTGATTAATTCTCAGGCGGTAAATTATGCAGGAACAAACTTTTTGGAAGTGGTGTCATAAGTAGCAGAGGCTTTATGAATAAACTTACCAACTCAATTGACAGTTTTAAGATTGCTTCGCCTTGTCCTGCTAAATGGGATGGGATGAAAGGTGATGGGCGTACAAGGTTTTGCAGCCAGTGCAATTTGAATATTTACAATTTATCAGCGATGACAATGATGTCCCGCCACCATCATTAAAGGGTGAACCGGATCAACCATCACCTCCATCTAAAAATAATTAATTTCCTGCAGGTTGTATTTTCAGCGCTTCACGCAATCCTAAAAATTCTTCTGCAAATTCTCGCGCCATCACTTCGCGCCTCGCTTTTGGCAATAACGTAGCGTGTACTGCATTCATCACGAGTTTTTCAATCGTCTCAATCTCAAAATCGAAGGCTGCTACAACTTTCAAATATTCATCCGTCAACGTCGTATTGAACATCGGCGGATCGTCAGAATTAATCGTGACATACAATCCCGCCGCGAGAAGTTTTGGGAGCGGATGCTCAGCCAGCGAAGGCGCTACGCCGAGGCAAAGATTGCTGGTAGGGCAGACTTCAAGCGGGATTTGATGTTCACGTAAATACTCCACCAGTGCAGGGTCTTCAAGACAACGAACGCCGTGTCCGAGGCGTACAGCGTGCAATGAATTTAGTGAATCCCAAATGCTTTCGGCCCCTTCCGTTTCTCCGGCGTGCGGGACGCCCGGCAAGCCATTTTCGTGGGCGCGATCAAATGCGGCTTGAAATAATTTTGGTGAATGCCCGACTTCAGGGCCACCAAGTCCGAGCGCGACGACGCCGTTATTCATGCCCCTGATTGCCCAATCGGCGACTATGATTGCATGTTCGAGCGGGCGCACATTGCGTGAAATATCCAGCACCCAGCCGACGCCGATACCGAGTTCTTTTGCCGCCCAATCACGGGCGCGGGAGAGCGCGGCGAATTGTTCTGCAAACGGAATTTTTTTATTGAGCGCGCAATGCGTGTACGGCGTGTAAGTGACTTCGCTGTAGCGAATGTTTTGCGCCGCCTGGCCACGTAAAAATTCTCGCGCAAGAAATTCAATGTCTTCGGGAGTGCAAATGCACGAAGAAATTTTCAGGTAAATTTCAATGAAGTGAGAAAAATTTGTAAAAGTATACCAGTTGCGTAAACCTTCGACAGTTGTGAAAGGAAGTTGAACATGATTGCGTTCGGCCAATAATAACAGAGTTTCCGGTTGAATTGAGCCTTCGAGGTGAACATGCAATTCCACCTTTGGCATACGGCGAATGAATTCGGTAAGAAGCATAATCTACCAACTATATTATTCGCTCATCAAAAAGATCATCGGGCGCACATCGTCTTCGGGCGTCCATTCCCAATATCGCAACAAAATCTTGTAAATCATCATGCCGGTTTCGCCTTCGCCGAAGAGCAAATATTTGGTTGATTGTGACATTAAATTCTGGCGCGTAAGACCGACAAAAATGCTGAGGGGGTCAATCAATTCGCTGATGTAAGCAATTGTATTCGCAATCGCAATTGCGCCGTGAACCTCGACCACGTAATCATCAAGTTCTCTGAACACACGCACGGTCAGCGGCGCCAGAAATTCGCTGCGATTATCCATAAATGTGACGTGGACAAAGGCCATCGGGCCTAACACCTGATAATGCTGGCGAATCTCTTTTTCTTTCCGCACCCGATGCTCTGGCGACGAAGTTCTGAGCGGCACTAAATTTACTTTCTTGTTTACAATCTGTTTCCAGACTTCTTTCGAGGCTTCATCTACGAATTGAAATTGCGCGACCCGCAATTCTGTCGCACGTTGATAACGGCTGATCGCGCTGATCATGATGACCACTAAAATAAAGACGGCAGAAATAATGATGCCGTCGTGACGTTCGATAATGTTGTCTACAAAAGTGAAGGCAAAGACGGCGGAGACCAGCCAAAAATAATTGCTCTTCCAAATCGAACGCTCGCCATCAATCAGGGGATCATCAGATTTTTTGCGCAACGCCAGCGCGACTGCAACGGCGGCGGATAACATCAACGCCAGCACGCCTGTCGCATAAGCGCCACCCTGTGCTTCGACATCGGCTTTGAAAATTACGGTCACGATCACGCTGATGACAAACAGGACAATGACGAGCGGCCTGCGGTAAGCCGTCCAGCGCGGCGCCATTCCAAAACGTGGCAGATAACGTGGAATCAGGTTGAGCAATCCAGCCATTGCCGAAGCGCCCGCAAACCACAAAATCAAAATTGTCGAGAGATCGTAAATCGAACCGAACACGTGACCGAGATATTCATGGGCCAGAAAAGCAAGTACGCGCCCAGAAGCTTTACCGCCCTCATAATCTTCTTTTTTGACCAGCAACGTAGTCACAAAGCTCGAAGCAATCAAGAGTACACTCATAATCAAAGCGGCAGCAGCAAGTAATTTGCGCGTGTTTTTGATGCGGGCAGTCGGGGCCTGTCCGGCTTCCTCAAGATGCCCTTCCTGACCATCGTCTTTTGCTCCGCCTTTCACTAAAGGCATCACTGAAACGCCTGTTTCAAATCCGCTCAACCCCAGCGCCAGTTTCGGAAAAGTGATCGCTGTCAAAGCTAACAACGCGGGTAAACTTCCGCTGACTTTAGGATGGCTCCACAGTGCGGTTTGCCAATTGGAAATCAACTCAGGATGGCTGAAAATTTCCATGAAGCCGCGCACCAGCACAACGACATTGAGCAATAAATAAGGCACCGCGATTGCCGCCGCCAGCCCCAGCGCTTCCGCAAAACCTTTGATGAAAACGATTGCCAGCAAGGCCAGAAGCCCAATGGTAATAGCCATCATGTGACCTTCGAGGTAATGATGTAAGAGTGGATTTTCGATTGCGTGTTGTGCCGCGTCCGCCGCCGAAAGCGTCATCGTAATAATGAAATCCGTCGCTGCGAATCCGATCAGCACCAGCACAAAAATTTTGCTCCACCAGCCGGTCAGCAGATTTTCGAGCATCGCAATTGAGCCTTGTCCGGCGTATGAACGCGAAGCGACCTGTGCGTATACTGGCAATGCACATAGCAGGGTAACGACAACTAAAAGCATTGTCGCCATGGGCGAAATCGCTCCGGCGGCAATCAAAGCGATGCCAGGTTGATAGCCCAGCGTCGAAAAATAATCTACGCCGGTAAGCCATAGAACCATGTACCAGGGATGCGTTTTATGATCGGCGTGATGACCATCAAGGCTGCCGCCGCTAAATAACCAGCGGCCAAAATTGCTGCGCGGTTCGACATTACGCATCGTGGAGAGAGTCGGAACTATATTTTCTGTTTTCATCACCTGTCTCAAATTAACGGTTGTTGTTGGGTCACACAATGAATGGAGCCTAAGCCCCAAATTAAATCGGTGCAATCAATTTCAATGACGTGGCGGTCAGGGAAAAGCTCCTGCAAAATCGCGGCTGCCTGCTTATCATTTGCATGACGATACGTCGGCAAAAGCACCGCTTTATTCGCAATGTAAAAATTTGCGTAACTCATCGGCAAACGCTGATCGTCAATATATCGCTCACCCGGTATCGGCATTGTGACGATCCGAAATCGCTTGCCGTCCTGATCTTTCATCGTCAGCAAGCGTTTATAATTTTCTTTGAGCAAATAGTAGTTGGCATCCGCCGGATCATCTTCAACAACCGTCACAATCGTATCGTGCGCAGTGAAGCGCGTCAGGTCGTCTACGTGTCCGTCAGTGTCGTCTCCGACAATGCCATCGCCGAGCCATAAAATATTTGTGACGCCTAAATAACTCCGTAAATATTGCTCAATCTGCGCCTGGTTCAAATGCGGATTGCGATTGGGATTCAGCAGGCAGGCTTCGGTTGTGACCAGCGTTCCCTTGCCATTCACATCAATTGAACCGCCCTCCATCACAATGTCCGGCGTAAAAAGTGTTTCGTTGAATTCGTGCGCGATGCGCGTCGGAACTACGTCATCTAAATCGTAAGGCGGATATTTATTGCCCCACGCATTGAAGCCCCAATCATTAATGGCGCGTTCACGTTTGCCGTTGATTGTGCGCGTCACATAAATCGGCCCGTGATCGCGGCACCACGCATCATTCGTCGGATTGAAATGAAAGCGCACACGAGAAAGATCAACTTCGGCTTGGCGTAATTCAATGCGAACGCGCTCCGCAAAATCTTCATCCGCGACATTGATGCGGACTAATTCTGAGTCAGTGAGATGTTTCGTAATTTGTGCGAAGACTGGCGGAATAGGTTCAAAAGCGTCAGGCCAACTGGCTGCTTTGTGAGGCCACGAGAGCCACGTTGCTTCGTGCGGTTCCCATTCGGCGGGCATTGTGTAGCCGAGCGCGGCGGGAGATTCGTTAGGTTGGTTCATGTTCATCAGGAGGAAAATCAAAAGGCTGACATTTAAAATCAAAAGGCAAATAGCAAATATCAAAAGGTAAATGGTCGGCAGTTATTAATTCAAATAGGCGGCAAAGCCTTCCGCCCTTTTTATTTTTGATATTTGCTATTTGCCTTTTGATTTTCTTGTAATCAGTCAATAAATCGTTTCGTAATGTCGCCATACGCATCAATGCGGCGATCACGTAAAAAAGGCCAGTGCGTTCGTTGAATATCGGATTTTCCAAAATCAATCTCAGCGATGAGAATTTGTTCCTGCTCAATCTCGCCTTTGGTGATAATTTGTCCTGACGGGTCAGCCAGAAAACTTTGCCCCCAGAATTTTATGCCTTTGCCGGGATGTTCAGTCGGAGTTGCTTCGTGTCCAACACGATTAACAGCAGCGACGTAGACTCCGTTGGCGACGGCGTGCGAGCGTTGAATCGTTTCCCACGAAGCATGCTGGCGTTCGCCGTATTCTTCAAATTCATCAGGCTGCCAGCCGATTGCGGTTGGGTAAAATAAAATCTGTGCTCCGGTTAAAGCGGTCAGCCGCGCCGCTTCCGGGTACCACTGATCCCAGCAAATCAGCACGCCGATTTTGCCGTAGCGCGTCGCGAAAGATTTGAAGCCTAAATCGCCCGGCGTGAAATAAAATTTTTCATAAAACAGCGGATCATCCGGGATGTGCATCTTGCGATATTTGCCGAGCAACTTGCCGTCCGCGTCAATGACGACAGCGGTATTGTGATACAAGCCGGGAGCGCGGCGTTCAAATAACGAACCGATAATGACGACTTCATGTTTGGCAGCAATTTTTTGCAACGCTTCGGTGACGGGGCCGGGAATTGGCTCCGCTAAATTGAAGTTATCGTGATTTTCGGTCTGGCAGAAATACAGTGAAGTGAAGAGTTCCTGTGTGCAAATAATCTTCGCACCAAGCTTGGCGGCTTCTTCAATTTTCGCCAGGCACTTTTCGACGTTTTCCTGCGGCTTTGCCGTACAGGTCATTTGGATCAAACCAATCGTTGTTTTCATAGCGCGGCGATTATAGATGAAAATTCGAGTAGGCAAAACAAAAGCGGCGACTGAGGGTAATCTCAATCGCCGCTAAATTCTTTTCGCCGCTAATTTTTCTTAGGCAGTTGCCGGATTGCCACCTGTGATCGGCGGCAGGATCGGCTTTAACATCGGCTCTTTATCCGCCGATTTACCTGGGCTGTCACTCGTTGCATTTGGAGTAGAGGTGTCATCATCCAAAGGCAGCCCCGCCACAATACGACGAATTTGCACCGCATTCAGCGTTTCTTTTTCGAGTAAAGCCAGCGCCATTTTTTCTGTCATCTCACGATTATCCAGCATAATCTGACGCGCACGCTCGTACTGATCCATCACAATGCGTTTGACTTCCTGATCAATTTTGATCGCGGTGTCTTCGCTGTAATCCTGATGCTGAGCAATTTCACGCCCTAAGAAGATTTGCTCTTCTTTTTTGCCGAACGTCAGTGGCCCCAGGGAAGACATGCCGAATTCACAAACCATTTTGCGCGCCATTTCAGTGGCTCGCTCAATGTCGTTTGAGGCTCCGGTTGTGACCTTGCCAAGGAAAATTTCTTCAGCCAGTCGTCCGCCCATCAAAATTGCAATCGAACCTTCGATATATTCTGAGGAGTGCGTGTAACGATCACCTTCAGGCAATTGCTGGGTCAAACCTAATGCCATCCCGCGCGGAATGATCGTAACCTTGTGAACCGGATCGGCGTTTGGAACTTTCATCCCAATGACTGTGTGACCAGCTTCGTGATAGGCCGTAGTCTTTTTCTCATCGTCGGACATCACAGCAGATTTACGTTCCGATCCCATCATCACTTTATCTTTAGCCCACTCGAAATCGTACATTGACACGGCCTTTTTATTAAAGCGGGCAGCATTCAACGCGGCTTCATTGACTAAATTAGCAAGGTCTGCGCCAGTGAAGCCGGGCGTCCCGCGTGCAATCACGGAAACTTCTACGTCTTCGCCAAGTGGAATCTTGCGCGTGTGAACGGCGAGAATTCCTTCGCGGCCTCTAACGTCAGGACGATTGACGATCACCCGACGATCAAAGCGTCCAGGGCGCAGCAAAGCCGGATCAAGCACATCAGGTCGGTTGGTTGAAGCAATGAGGATGACTCCATCGTTCGATTCAAAACCGTCCATTTCGACGAGCAACTGATTCAGCGTTTGTTCGCGCTCATCATGTCCGCCGCCCAAGCCCGCGCCACGATGGCGGCCAACTGCATCAATTTCGTCAATAAAGACGATACAGGGAGCATTCTTTTTGCCCTGCTCGAACAGATCGCGGACGCGCGAAGCGCCGACACCGACAAACATTTCGACGAAATCAGAACCAGAAATAGAGAAAAACGGTACATTGGCTTCGCCCGCGATGGCGCGCGCCAATAATGTTTTACCCGTTCCTGGCGGCCCCATCATCAATACGCCTTTGGGAATACGTCCACCGAGCTTTTGGAATTTTTGCGGCTCTTTCAAAAATTCAATAATTTCCTGTAGCTCTTCTTTAGCTTCTTCAACCCCGGCAACGTCTTTAAACGTCACACGCTTTTGCTGATTAGAAAGCAGCTTGGCGCGGCTCTTGCCAAAAGAAAGAGCTTTGTTCCCACCGGATTGCATTTGCCGCAGCATAAAAATCCAAAATGCAGCAATCAACAAAATCGGCGCCCAGGTAATCAGAATTGATGCCCACAATCCACCAGCAGATGGATCAAAGCTGAATTCGATGTTGTTCTTGACCAATTCTTCAGATAATTTCGCGGCCACCGCATCGCCACCAATCTTGCTGGTAAATTTGGTGCGGTTGGTCAGTTCCCCCGTGATTTCACCTGGTTTGATAATCACTTTTTGGACTTCTTTGTTGCTTACCTTCTTCATCAAATCCAGGTAGGAAATTTCCGGGATACTACCGCCTGATCCGTGCAGGAATACATAAATCGTTACGGCGCCCACAATCATGAGCACCCATACAAGCACTTGTTTTATTGTCGAGTTCAAGTTCAGATACCTCCGTCGTTAATGACCAAGTTACATAATAGCGTATTTTTTTCTGTTCCGCTCAGCATTTTCGTTCAGGGGTGACAAAAGTAACAGAAAACACAATAACGACAAGCCTAAGAAAAATCCTGTCGTCCGCTTTGGTAAGACGCAATTATTTACGAACTGGTTGCAGCAATAACTTTTCCTTCTGCCGTCTGACCTGCCAATTATATGGCAACTCGATATAGCTTCCACCTTCCCCGCTCAACATTAATTTTTCCAAAGCCAGTAAATGAACTGTTCCAATCCGCCGCAAATCACCGCGATTTTGTTTTAGCCAGAGTCGTAAGACGCGTCGCCGCAAAGATGGGTGAAAATTTATTAAGGGCTTAAAGTTAAGCATCATTTCTTCGGCAACTTCAGTAAGAATATTTTGGGCTGTGACCTGCAAATAATCCTCATCTTCGCTGCTTTGCTTCATTGTGCGAACCAAAGCTTCGCCAAATTGCGGGTTGAACGTTGCGAGCAGCGGCAAAAGCTCACGCCTGACACGATTGCGGGTAAAATCCATGGACTCGTTAAAACTATCGTGGCGAAAATTTAAATTGTAATGTTTACAATGTGCGAGGACTTCGGCGCGAGAAATTTCCAGCATTGGTCGTACTAATTTGATATTTTTTTCTAACTTGATAACTCCGTGGATGCCCCGCAATCCACTTGCTCCCGTGCCGCGCAATAATCGCATCAGCAAAGTTTCCGCTTGATCGTCGTGGGTGTGACCCGTCACAATTAAGCCTGCGCCGCATTCTTTGGCGACACGGAGCAAAAAATCATAACGTGCCTGGCGGGCAGTAGCTTCCAGATTTTTCTTTTCGGATTGTGCAAGTGCGGCGATATTTTCTCGTGCTACAAAAACTGGCAAGCTGAGTTTTGCTGCCAGCGCCTGCACAAAAATTTCATCGGCCTCGGATTCTGCTCCGCGCAACAGGTGGTTAAGATGAGCGACGAAAAGTTTTTCAGATTTTTTCCACCGCGCCAGCGCATCCAGCAGCGCCGTCGAGTCCGCACCGCCAGACACAGCGACCAGAATTTTCTCATCCTTATCAAGGCCAAGTTTGCGCCAACCGGCTCGCAGTTTTTTTTCCAGATTCGTCATTTAAAGCTTATGAAAATCCTCACCTTTATTTTGCTGCTCGTTGTTTTTCTGCCTCAGACTTTTGCCCAAACTAAAGCCACTCGCGAGCGTGAAACCAAAACATCATCGTCGCTTCCAGCACGTGATGCAATTAAGTCGCGCTCCGAATTTGATGAATTAGCTCGCACTTATTATCAGGGCAGGTTTTATGCGCTGCCGCATTTGATGTTCGTGCTTGATCGCGCCGACCGCAAGGCGAGCGGCAAACTTTATTTCGTCAATTCGCGGCGCTATTCATTTCATCAGGATTTCGTCAACGCAAATTACCTGACGCTGGAACGCGGGCAGGAATTTTTCAAGCACAATTATCTGGAAAAGAATCGGCGCTTTTTGCTCGGTACTATCGCCTGGCAACCCAAAGCCGAAAAATTCACCTTTGAGTTTTGGGAAGGCGATTTGGCAACTGCTGAAATGATTAACGAAGCTTATGCCAAAATCAAAGCTAATTTTTTCGCGCCCATCTATTTCAAACCTACTTGTCCGCGCCACGAAGAAATTGCCGGACAGCTTGCACAACAAGCAGAGCCGATGCCGATTTTGCGCCCGGCTGACATTGGCGAAGCACGTGATTATGTGCCGTTGCATCAGGCGCGCGCCGTCGGAGTTTTGCGCATGGTGGATCACGTAACAGACGACCTGATTATTGATCGTAACGAAATCATTATTTTCAAGGAATCTCCGCTCGCCCTGACACCGTTGTCAGGAGTAATTACCACAAATTTCTCGACGCCGCTCGCGCATGTGAATTTGCTCGCTGCTAACTGGGGCATTCCGAATTCTTATATCAGGGATGCAGAAAATATTTTCAAGCCGCTGATCGGAAAATTTGTTTATTACGAAACGCGTGAAGACGGCTTCGAGTTACGTGCGGCGAGCTTGAAAGAAACGGCGGAATCAGGAAGAAAACTGGCGCAGCGTTCGGACTTGATGACGCCGCAGGCAGATTTAGCTTTTAAGCAATTATCTGAACTTACGCAACAGCGCAAAAAAGACGCGACACGCTTCGGCTCAAAAGCTGCGAACTTAGGCGAAGTAATGCTGGGCGTGACGCGTGGGAAAATCAAAAATATTATTGTTCCGCATGGTTTCAGTGTGCCATTTCATTTTTACGAAGAATTTTTGCATGACAACAAGCTTGATGAAGCGATTGTCTCGCTGCTCGGCAATGACCGTTTCAATCACGACGCGGCGTATCGCAAAAAACGTTTGGCAGAATTACGTGGACAAATTCAAAGCGCCAACCTCAACGAAAATTTCAAGCAGGCGGTGCGTGCAAAAACGCAGGCCATTTTTGGCAGCCTGGAGAAAAAAGGAGTCTTTGCTCGCAGCTCAACCAATTCTGAGGATTTGCCAAATTTCAGCGGCGCCGGTTTGTATACCAGCGTGCCAAACGTGAAAAGCGACGCGGCGCTGGATGAAGCAATCAAAACCGTCTGGGCTTCGCTGTGGAATTACGAAGCCTACGAAGCGCGTGAGAGCGCAGGTATCAATCATTCGGCAGTTTATCCTGCGGTCCTGGTGCAGGAAGGAATCAACGCTGAGGCGGCAGGCGTGATGATCACGACCAACCCCTTCGACAAAGAGGACATAAATGCAATTTACCTGAACGCCAAACGCGGCCTGGGAATTCGTGTTGTTGAAGGCAGAAAAGTTGCCGAGCAGTTGATCTATCATTTTCCCACGCATCCGCTCGGCGAAACGATTAAAGTGCTGACCCGCTCAGACGATGACGCGATGCTTAAATTCGATGAAAATGGCGGCGTCAAAGAAGTCCAGATTGAAACGAATCGCGCAGTGTTGACAGATGATTTAATCAAACGATTGTCACGGGCGGCGCAGCAGATCAAGCAACATTTTGGAGGCCGCGAGCAGGACATTGAATGGGTGACGGTCGGCAAACAAATTTATATCGTGCAGGCGCGTCCGTATGTTCGTGCGAGGTAAAATCATGGCAAGCGGAAAACAGACAATTGGAATAGGGTTAATTTTGGTACTTGGATTTTCCGGGTTGTTGCTGGGGCTTGATTCCTGTCGCAAACAGCATCGCTTTACATCCGCTGAATGGCAAAAGCTTGAGGCTGAAAAACTGGCGAAATTTCGTGCCTGTTTGCCGGTCTCTCAACCAGACGGAAAAGTTCATCTGGCATTAGTTTCAATCAAAAATGGAACCAACCTGACCAAAGTAAAAATCGTCGCTTACGCCGTGGGAGAGGTCGCCGATTTTTATGCCCCCCAGTATTCGATGAGTCGCGGTCGCTGGCTGATTAATGAAAGCGCCAGATCATATCTCCGTGACGAACAATGCCATGAATATAAATTACAGGGACGCGCTTCAAATGTCGGGCAAATACCTGATAGTGGCCTGATTAAATTGAAATCCGGCGAAGCGTATGAACTGACGCTGGAATTTCCTGGCTTACCTGAAAATGTGCGGACGGGTGGATTGGTTTATGGAGAATGGGTGATGCCATTTTACCTGCGGTAGCTAATTACTTTCTTCATCTTTCTTTTTGCGGCGAGCATAAAAATCTCCACCACAAATCCGGCAGTTATAGGCGCGAATCTGCGTGAAGGCGAAAACTAATTTCTCCCACAATTTGCGGCGGCGGCGCTCTGTATCTGTCGCTCCGCAATGTGGACAAACCTGATGCAAACGACGAAATTTGCGATTGGATTCCAGTTCGTCGAGAGTCTGCGCGGACATCTCCCATTTTTTCTGCGGGGGCGGAGCCTGACTGGTAATTTCACTTTGCGTCGGCATGGGACTGGTTGGTACGGTCTGGTTTCCCCCTGAACTCGCAGCGCTCATCGCTTGAATGCGCCGCGAATTTCCAGAGGGAATATTCTTTGCATTAGGTTCATTAATAGTCGGCACAACCATTGCGTCTTCAGGTAAATTAGCCAGAGGCAAAGCTGGCTTACGGGTTTTACCTTTGCGGGTTCTGGTGCGAGGCGGCAAAAGGGAGAATGCCCTGAATTGCAGATTGCACCCCTCGCATAAAAATTCATGAATCCTCATCAAGCGGAACAAGAGCGGTGCCAGGCGATAGCCTTTATATACTCTGTCACTCTGACAAGCCGGGCATGTTGCCATGATAAATAAAACCTCCTTGTCTAAATATTGCCTGGTAAGCCGCTTAGACAACTCCTGCTTTCTGTCCGGCAGGATAGTTGAGTTACTCGCTGATCCCTTCTCTCAACTTAGCCTGTTCCAATGAACTACTTTAACCGTCGCCAAGCTTATCACTTTTTTTCTCTTAAGCGAAAGGTGTAATTCGGTAACAGCGGTTTCAGTTGACTTTAACTGGTAAAAAAAGCTTAATAAGTAATTGTTCTCTGTCGCGACAGGGCTGATTTACCTGCCTGATCCGAGGTTTTTTTATGGATTATAGTTTTGAGTTGTTGAAGCATTATGCGCGGGTTCTGACCGGCAAGGTCACTTCACCAGTAGTTTTGAATATGCTGGTTACGTCAGTTTGTGACATGCGATGTGTCCATTGCTTTTTCACGGATGAGTTGAATGATAAAGCGCGTAAAAAACTTCAGATGACCACCGCTAATTTTGAGCGTATCAGCGAAACACTGAACGGCACTTTACCTGTTTTAATTATTGCTGGTGGCGAACCGTTCACGCGTAAAGACCTGCCTGAAATCGTGCGCGCTTTTTACGAAAACAACCAACTTGAATCTGTTTACCTGATGTCGAATGGCGGCATTCAGCAACGGATTATGCCCGATGTGCAACGTATTCTGGATGAATGCCCGAAACTTAATGTGACGGTTGCCCTCGGCATTGACGGTCTAAAAGAAGACCACGAAAAGATCAGACAGAAAGTCGGAAGCTGGGACAAGGCGATTGACACGGCTCGTCAATTACAGGCGATCAAAAAAGAAATCCCACGCCTTGATGTGCAAACCTGTACTTGTTTTATGAACTCAAATCAGGAGCGTATTTTCGATTGGTACGATTTTCTGCGCTACGAACTCAAGCCGGACAAAATCAATGTTAATTATATTCGTCCGCCGGCGGCCAGTCCTGAAGAATTAAATATTGACCTCAACCGCTATCGCCAGCTTTCGGCCCTGATTGACGACGATTCGCGGCGCGGTCTGATTAGCAATCATTACGCGGGCAAGGGTGGATTTTTCAAAGCTGCGATTGACATCCACATGCACGAAGTTATTGCCAAAACTGAGATGGAACAAAAGGCTCAGTTGCAATGTCATGCCGGTAACACGGGCGGCGTGATTTATGACGAAGGCACAGTTTCCAGTTGTGAGAATCTTGATCCGGTTGCGAACTTACGCGATTACGACTGGAATTTCTGGAAGCTCTGGAATTCACCGGAAATGGAAAAGCGCCGCCAACACGCACGCAGCGGTTGTCATTGCACACACGAATCAAATTGTTATTATCCTTCACTCGCTTTTAATCCCAAACACCTGATCCAAATTAAAAAGCTGGAATATCAATTGAAGAAATCACATAAAGCCGAAGTGAGCGGAAAGATGATTGAAGCGAGTGTCAATTAAGTAAGAAAACAAGCCTCAATGGTATACGCCACCGCATGGAAGAGCGCATAAAAAAAATCCTCATCATCACTTCTGCTACCGGCGGAGGCCATACCAGTGCGGCGGCAGCTATTGCTGATGGGCTGAAGCGATTTTCGGCCCCCGGTTGTCTGGTCAATATCGCACGTGCCATTGAAGAATCACACTTTCTCGCACAAAAGCTGGCAGAATTTTATAATTATCTGCTGCGGTATCATCAACCGCTGATGAAATATTATTATGCGGCGATTGAGCGCTTCAAACCCAATGAATCGAATTTGATTTATCGGCTGGGAGCCAACTATTTAAAACAGCTTTTCGAGCGCTTTTGTCCACAGATCGTAATTTCTGTGCACCCGATGACACAACATCTTTTCGCCCGTATGATGCGGGAACTTGGACTGCTTGATACGATTCCCCTGGTTACTGTGGTCACTGATCCCTGCTACGGATTTTGGCGGGGCTGGGCTTGCGAAGATGTGAGCTTGTATTTAGTTGCCACGGAAGAAGCTCGTCAACAACTGATTGATTACGGCATCCAGTCTGAAAAAATTAAAATCTGCGGCATCCCGATTCACCCCAAATTTCAATACGAAGACGACCAGGATAGAGTTATCGCACGCAGCGAACTCGGTCTTGATCCTGACAAATTTACAGTCTTTGTAAACGCCGGATGGGTCGGTGGTGGCAACATTCCTCATATCTTTGAGCAATTAGTTGACCAGAGCGAACAGTTAATCAACACGCAGGCAATCTTTGTGGCGGGGAATAATCAGCAGCTTCAACGTGACGCCGAGGCCATCGCCCGCCGCTCAGCCTTTCCCATTAAAATTATTGGTTACACCGATGCGATGGAAAAAGTGATGCGTGCGGCAGATGTGATGGTTTCCAAACTTGGCGGCCTGACCACCTTTGAAGCTTTAGCCTCAAAGTTGCCGATCATTGCCGATGTCACGACGACGCCCATGCCGCAGGAATCACAAACTGCGAATTTGCTGGTGCGCCACAAGGCCGGAATTTTGCTTGAGCGCGCCACTGACATTGTTCCGCTGGTGCGCCGTCTGGTCGGTGATCCGGCTGAACATGCCGCGATGCGCCTTGCTTCTATTACCCTTGCAATTCCCGATGCCACAAAACGAATCGTGCATGAAATCACCCGAAAACTAGAACCCGGCAATTCGGACTTCACTCCTTCTCCTGCCCCTGTTACTAAAATCCTCTAGTTAGTCATTTCAGCCATGAATGAAAACCAAAAGAAACGCCTGCGTACATTTCCTGGTCTTGAAGCCAAAGATTTTCAGCATCCATCCGATGTTTCGGCGACTGAAGCCTTAAAACAAATTCCAGGTCTCGACAAAGTCGTAGCCAAAGTGTTGGAATACAATTTAGAACGCATTTTCTATTTGCAAAATATTGCTGGCAGCGTGCGCGTTACGCCGAAGATGTTTGGCAGATTGCATCGCACGCTGGGCTGGGGCTGTAAAATCCTTGACCTTGAAGAACCGGAATTTTACGTCAAGCTTGATCCCGTTCCGAATGCTTATACGTTTGGACATACCAAACCTTTTGTCGTGATGACGACGGGGTTGATTGATTTGCTGGACGACAAAGAATGCTTTTTTATGATTGGTCACGAATTGGGGCATATCAAAGCCGATCACGTGCTTTATACTACGCTGGCGCATAACATTTCGGCGATTGTGGCAATGATTGGACAGGCGACTTTCGGCATCGGCAATATCGTCGGACAAGCCCTGGTCATTGCATTGCACGAATGGTATCGCAAGGCTGAACTGACGTGTGATCGTGCGGGTTTGTTATGTGTCCAGGAAGTTGAGCCGTGCCTCCAGGGATTTATGAAAATGGCAGGTGGCGCAAGCAGGCTTTACGAAGAAATGGATCACGAAGAATTTCTGACGCAGGTGCGGGCCTTTGAGGATGCTCACGAATCGCTGCTGAATTGAGCTTACAAAGGTTTAATTACGACGTATCGCACTCATCCTTTTCCAATTTTACGCGCCAAAGAGCTTGACCTTTGGCATCGCGACGGCTATCAACAATTCAACGACTGGCCAAAATCGAACGGAATTTAGGCAGACCGATTATTTATGGGATTACTCGAAGGAAAAAAAGCAATCATCACGGGCGGCTCACGCGGTATCGGGCGCGCCTTATGCGAAGTTTTTGCCCGCGAAGGCGCTGATATTGCCTTCAATTACAATGTCAGTGATGATCGCGCTGCTGCGACCGTTGACAAGATTCAATCTTACGGACGCCGCGCCTTATCATACAAAGTCTCCGTTACCGACCGTCCCGGCATTATCAAAATGGTGAAGCAGATTCACCAGGAATTTGGGCGCATAGACATTCTCGTCAATAATGCCGCCATCAATCGCGGCGATATGTTTGCGACGACCACCGAAAAAGCCTGGGATGAAGTGATGGACACCAATGTTAACGGCGTCTTCAACGTCACCAAGCCGATTTACAAATACATGATTCGCCAGCGTGGTGGTATGATTTTGAATATCAGCAGCATCGGCGCAATTCGTTCGTTGCCAACCTCTGTGCATTACGCCACCTCAAAAGCCGCCGTCATCGGCTTCACCAAATGCCTCTCCCGCGAAGCCGCCACTTTCGGCATTTCAGTTAATGCCATCGCTGCCGGTATTTTCGATACTGATCTTTCTGACGCGCTGCCGGATAAATTTTTACAACTGCATGACCTCTGGTGTGCTAAGGGTCGGCGCGGTCATCCCGAAGAATTAGCCGAATTCGCCGCGTTTATGGTGTGTGATCGAAATTCCTATATGAATGGCGAAGTGGTCACAGTGGACGGCGGCAGCATCACTTAATAAAATCGCCCGGCAAATAGTAAAAGATAAGAGGAAGATGAACCAGCATAAACCCGGTACAATCCGGGGAATGAATTCTATCCTGAAGGTGATTGTCGGGGCTTTTGCTCTAGCTATCGTGACTTTCATTGGATATAGAATCTTCAAAGAAATTACGCGGAGGCGTGAGGTTTCATCAGTTGTAAATATTGAGCAAAATGCCAATATTCAAGCTGCCTGGGATTTGGGTAATTTTGAATCTATGGCGCATACCAACTATTTAATGGCCCCTGTGTTTTCAAAGCAAAGCTATCAGCAATCCTACTCTGAAAAAGGGGCATCTGCTGTCCGAAATTATCTATTCGTTAACGCAATTGATAAAACAACCAACTGGCTCGTTGAGACGAATAATTATTTGTTTCTATCTGCCGATAAACTTCACTGGCCAGATAACAAACCGGATGAAGGAACTATCAAATGGATTAAGTATCGGGTTGTAAAATCGGACACAAATGCTGACGGACGGCTCACGGATAAAGATCGCTGGGCAATCGCTTTTACCGACGCGACAGGAAAAGGATATACAGAGCTAATACAAAATGTTGAGGAACTGTTGGGATCAACGCTACGTGATGAAAACACGTTGATAATATTCTACAAAATTGATCAAAAGCGATTTGTCTCAGAAATAAATTTGCCACTGCGCAAGATAACAGAAACAAAAGAACTACCAATATTTTTGTCCCAATAAAGCCTCTCATAATCTCGATGGAAGTCTTTCAACCAGTTATTGATTTTTTTAAGTACCTGCTTTCGTTTGTTTCGCTTGATTATCTTTTCTACTTATTCAAGACATACGGTTACGGCATCGTTTTCTTTGGTGTCATGCTGGAGAATGCGGGACTTCCCATCCCTGGCGAAACCATCCTGTTAGCCGCCGGATTCTTTGCTTCACAAAATCATTTCTCCTTACCTGTCGTGATGATCGTAGCCGCTGTTGGTGCGGTTCTTGGCGATAATCTTGGGTATTTAGCCGGACGAAAACTGGGGCGCGGCTTTGCTGAAAAATATGGAAAATATGTATTCCTGACTCCACCACGCATGAAAGCCTGCGAAGATTTTTTTGCAAAGCATGGTGATAAAACCATTCTCGTGGCGCGGTTTATTACCGGCTTGCGCGTGTTTGCCGCGTTCTTCGCCGGCATGTCTTTTATGGAGTGGCGGAGGTTTTTTTTCTTTAATGCAGCCGGCGCGGTTATCTGGTCAATCGTGATTACTTTGGTCGGTTATTTTTTCGGTCACGCGTGGGAACTGATCCATCGCTGGATCGGGCGCACCGGATTTATTTTTCTGCTCCTGATTGTCATTGGATTTATTGTCGTGAAATTGCGGAACCGGAAAAAAGATACCGATTAGGTCTTTGGGTTTTGGGCTTGGGTCTTTGGCGAGGCCCTGAAAATATTTGCCTTGACCAAAATCCTGGTTTTGGGATGCTCATCACCGAAGGCTCATATTTCGGCAAGAGGTTCCAAGACCAAAAGTCAAAGACCAAAGACCTAATTTAAATTTCGCTCACCATCACTTCAACGACCATCTTTTCTTTCGCCTTTCCCTTATAAACTCCACGCGTCGGCGGCACGTCGGCGTAATCGCGCCCAATGGCAACGCGGACGTATTTTTCGTGTTGCCAGCAGTTATGCGTGGGGTCGAGCGAAATCCAGCCGTGATCAGTGATAAACACATCTACCCATGCGTGCGAAGCCATTTCGGGCGCGTCGGGGCTGAACAAATAACCGCTCACATACCGCGCCGGTAATCCGCTCAGGCGACACGCCGACAACATGACATGCGCGTAATCCTGACAGACTCCTTTGCCAAGTTGTAAGGCTTCATCCGCCGTTGTTTTGACATCCGTTGCGCCGCGTTCATACCGGATAGAATTATAAACCGCCGTCATCAGCGCGATTGCCGTCGCCATTTTATTTCCGATTACGACATTGGCTTCTGCCAGGGCATGAAACATTTCGTGTTCCGGTGCGTATTTTGTCGGCATCGTATAATCAAACTGGTCAAGCGGAGTCAGGACAGTTTGTTCGTCAACAAATGTCTCGCTGGTGTAAACCTCGCTGGTGGCAATGACCTTCATCTGTTCGTGTGGTTGCAGCACATCAAAGTAATGCACTTCGTTCAAATAACGATCAGTGTAGCGCGTGACTTCACCGCCCGGTTCGGTCTTGAGGCTAAAGTGCGAACGTCGCTGCCCCCGGACATCCATCGGCGCGAGCCGCATTTCAGTATAGGCTTCGCTGATCGGTAATTCGTAAGTAAAAGTTGTGATATGTTCGATGCGTAATTTCATAAGAAGATGTTGGATGTCAGATGCAAGATGTTAGGGGTTACGATGAAAGCATAATGCCTGACAGCTAACATCCAGCACCCAGCATCTGGCATCTTCTTCACTGCTGCTGCTGCGCCTGTTGCGGATGCAGCTCAGGTAAAATTACCTGCGTACTGAAATAAGTTCGCGCAATGTCTTCGCCCGCATAATTAAGTCGCCACAAAAGCTGCTCAAGATATTTGTGCAAACTTTCGCCCAGAATATCGTGGACTTCCAAATATTCGAGATCAGCGACCAGGCGTCCCAGGCTGCGCTGTGGCGTATTCATCGCCGCATTAAATTGAATGGCATTATATTGCGACTGCGTTTTGGTCTGATCGCCTGCGCTGGTAATCATATTTACAGCTTGCAGGCTGCGGCTCAGACAATAAGCAACAGCGCGTGGAAATTCACGATTGAGCAGCAAATATTCGACGACCGGAGCGGCTTGTAATTGTGAGGCATAATCCTTCCGAAATGGCTCAAACGCGCTGCACGATTTCAGCATTGCCATCAATTGCAAAGCTTCATCAGGCGAACCTTCGGACAGCTTACTGACGGCTTTATACTTCACGTCCAAAATCCGCGTTGTCTTTTCGGCACGCTCCAAATGCTTGCCAAGCTGGATGAATTGAAAGGCTTCGCTGTGTGTCATTGTTTCGTTGGTGATGCCCTGAAAAGCCTGCGAGCCATCGCGCAACTGATAAAAAAATTCCAGCAAATTGCGGGAGACAGATTCGTGATTTGCTTCTCTGACCGTGAAATAAAGGCGGTTCAGATATTCCCACATTTCGCGGCTGATTTGTTCGCGGACGCTCCGCGCATTTTCACGCGCCAGCGTAATGCACCAGATAATCGCGTTCGGATTGGCCTGATTCCACAACATAAAATCAATCACATTGCTGGCGCGATAATTTTCGTAATGCTCGGCAAATATTTTTTCATCACGCGTCAGTGTGACCAGCGGTTGCCAGCCCTGCTCCGAATCAATTTTTCCGGCGTCCAGCAACGTATGAAAATTGACCGCCAGCAGACGCGTCAAATCTTCCGCCCGTTCGATGTACCGCGACATCCAATAAAGTGAATCTGCAACTCGTGAAAGCATAATTTTCAGGTCAAAATATTTTCCAGCACAACAGGTTTTTTCTGGAGCTGTTTGACTATTATGGTAGCGGCAATTGCAGCTCCCGCCAGTCCCAAAAAATAAGCAATCATCAGGGCAAAAGTTTCATTATTTTTTTTCCAGTTGCGGCTGAAACAGTGACCAGAATAATTGTAATAACGATAACAACAACTATTTCTGCGCCAAACCAGGCAACAATAGCCAGCAGACTCCACTTGAGCGAGCTTTCGCCGCGTACTTTTGCCAGGGCTTTAACTCGTCGTGGAATAATAAAAATTACAAAAAATAATTCAAGCATACATTTTTCTCATCAACCCAATCTTCAGTTCAAATTTAATACTAACATTTCTTCAACCACCGACTCGCCGCTGGAAAGATCATCGCAAGTCCATTGCCATTCTTCGCGCAATTGAATACGCCCATCCGGCAGGATTTCAGGCGTCGAAAGGCAAATGCCTGTCATAATTTCGTTATCCGCATTAATGTGCTGGTAACGAAACTCCAGCCGACCATCTGACAACACAAGGCCGATCAGTTGCCCGCGAATTATTTTGCCGCCGGAATATTCAGCCCAGACAATCTGATCCTGCTGGTGATAGCGAAATGTTGTCCGTGCGTCCACTTCGCCATTGGGTGCAGTTTCGACTGATCTGAAAATCTTTCCATCGTAATTAATATTCATCTCAATCAGTCAAAACCCAGGTATCTTTACTGCCGCCGCCCTGCGAAGAATTTACAACCAATGATCCGGCCCGTAACGCGACCCGGGTCAATCCACCGGGCACTATCGTGACCTTCTCACCATTCAAAATGTAAGGACGTAAATCCACATGGCAGCCGCGCAATTCGCCTTCGACATAAGTCGGATGGCGACTAAGAGAAATCGTCGGTTGCGCAATAAAATTTCGCGGGTTGGCACGAATTTTTTCAGCAAATTTTTCGCGTTCTGCCTGACTGGAATGAATGCCAATTAACATTCCGTAACCGCCGCTTTCGTTGACGGCTTTGACGACCAGTTTATCAAGATTCGCCAGCATATATTCGCGGTCTCGATCATTGGTTGCCAGATACGTCGGTACATTATTCAGGATCGGCTCTTCGCCTAAATAATAGCGAATCATTTCAGGAACGTAGGCATAAACGGCTTTGTCATCAGCGACGCCAGTCCCAACCGCATTTGCCAACGTAATGTTTCCGGCGCGATAAGCATTAAGCAATCCGGCAACGCCCAGCATGCTGTCCTGCTTAAAAGCCAGCGAATCAACGAAGTCATCGTCAATGCGGCGATAAATCACATCTACTCTTTTCAAGCCTCGTGTCGTGCGGGTGTAAACGCGATTGTCATGACAGACCAGATCGCGGCCTTCGACAATCTCAATGCCCATTTGCCGCGCCAAAAATGAATGCTCAAAATAGGCGGAATTGTAAATGCCGGGCGTGAGCAGGACGACGGTTGGATCATGCGCTTCGTGCGGCGCAACGGAACGCAATGTCGCAAACAATTCCTGGGGATAATGATCAATCGGCGCGACTCCGTATTGCTCAAACAAGCGCGGAAATGAACGCTTCATTGCCTGCCGATTTTCGAGCATATAACTGACGCCGGAAGGTGAACGCAAATTGTCTTCCAGCACAAAATAATTGCCGTCATCATCTCGAATCAAATCCGTGCCGACGATATGCGCATAGATATTGCGCGGGACGTTGATGCCGATCATTTCACGACGGAAATTGCTCGCACCAAAAACGAGTTCAGCCGGGATGCGTTTGTCTTTAATGATGCGCTGATCGTGATAAATATCCTGGAGAAAATGATTGAGGGCAATAACTCGTTGCGTCAGTCCACGTTCGAGCGTTTCCCATTCAGAACGCGGAATAATGCGCGGAATCAGATCAAACGGGAAGATGCGCTCAATACCTTCCTCTTCGTTATAAACCGTAAAGGTGATGCCCTGATAAAGAAATGAAATATCGGCGGCCCGGCGTTTCTCATTCAGGTCCTCAACGCTGAGTGAAGCTAAACGCTCAAGCAGGGTTTGATAGTGGACGCGGGGCTGATTAGCCGCAGCGAACATTTCATCAAAGAATTCGTTGAGGGCATAACTTTCATTGAGTACTAACGTATTACTGTTTTCAGGCATAAAGCAAAATCAGCCACTCACAGAAGTGAGCAGGAACTTTTATTTTGAGACAAAAATTATTAGGTAAGTAGTTGGTGGACTTTAGTTTGATTTCAATCAATATGTAATTTCGTCGGCTATCATCACAATCATTGAATTCACTGTCAAGCGTCCGCAATAAAAAAGGCTGAATGATGATTACTGTTCACCACTCAGCCTGATTGATCAAATTCCAAATAGTTTAGAATTTCAATTTTAGGGCGAACTGAATCACCCGCGAAGCTTCACCTGTTTGGATGATAGTCTGTGTCGTGGGCGGAGCCACTGCCGCACAACAAGTCTGACCAAAAAGCGTTGATTGAATATTTGGTGACCCGGTTGAGGCATCGCGCGGATTGTCGAAGTTTGTGTGATTCAAAGCATTGAACATCTCAGTTCTGAAATCCAGCTTGAAGCGTTCGGTAATCTGGAACACCTTACTGACTCCGAGGTCAATATTCCAATACCCTGGAGCGACAAAAATATTTCGTCCTGCTCCATTTGAACCAGGTGCTGGCGGCCTGAAGGCCGAAGCATCCAGGAAAACTACTGGCCCGGCGACAGTAGCTTTATCCTGCAACTGTGCGGTAATTGGCGTGACAATATCCGCCCGCGAAACGTGCGAAGCATTTGAGGTAAAGATTCCGCTCGTCACGCTGAATGGTTCGCCGGACATCTTTGTGTAAATTCCGTTCATGGCCCAACCACCAATGACGGCGTTGAGGAAGCCATTTTTTAAGTCTACCGATTTTCCTTTCCCTATCGGCAGTTCATAAACAGCCGTACTGGTCAGCACATGCGTCCGGTCAAAATCCGAACGTGATCGCTCTCCCTTCCAGTCTCGTGCATCCGTCGGAGTGCGCGAGTTTGTAGTCGAAAGGCCGCCACCTGAAGTCGCGCCAACCGGGTCTACAGATTGGTTATCAATTGATTTGCCGAACGTGTAAGCAAGTCCGAACAACAACCCTTTTTCAAAACGCTTGCGCAAGGTGAATTGGGCTGACTGGTAGTAAGAATCTCCGCCTGCATCCAGATAAGTGACCTGCGCAAATTGCTGGTTTGGTCTCAGCTTCAATGCCAGCGTAGTATTTTCAATCCGTCCGGCGAAATTCCCTGCGCCATTCTGACCAAGATCGGTGAGGGTCGTGCCAGAGTTGACGAAGCTTGGGGCCAGTAAAGTATTAGCGCCAGTTGTCGTGAGCGCATAATTTACAATGCTGAGTCGCCGTCCACCACTACAAACTGGTTGACCCACCGCTGTATTGCGTTGCGTGACGCCATCCGGCATGCAGTTAGTCGGCAAACTTGCATTATTGGAAGCATTCAGATTGTACTGCATATCCAGAAAATCTTTCAGAATCGGCTTCGCATCAATCTGGTTGATGTCGTAAGCACGCAATAAATGCGTCCCGCGTCGCCCAATGTAAGAGGCTGAAGCAACGAAGCCGCCGGGCAATTCGTATTGGAAATTCAGGTTCCACTGATGCACGGTTGGCAGTTGCAGGTTCGGATCAAAGACCGTGACTGGCGGCGCATTTGTGCGCAAAACTGCCGGAAGCGTCTGGAACGATGAAGGCTTGATGGTCGGTGCAGCTAATTCCAGCGGGAAGTTTTCAGAGAGTCTTGTTCCAGCCGCTGGCAAGCCCTGACAACCCACCTGTGGCGCAACGCCAACGGTTGAAGTGCAGGTGCTGATCAATCCTGGAGGACGTCCCATTACGGCTGTGACCTGAAACGATGAAATGGGGTCATAAGCAATGCCGTAGCCTGTCCGAACAACAAACTTACCGCTCTTGCCGGGACTCCACGCAATGCCGATGCGAGGCCCCCAGGCTAAATCATGCGCAGCACTATAAAAGCTTGGGCCTCTGGTAAAAGTTACCGGGCCTTGCGAACCATCAATCGGCTGAATCGGTACATAAACACGCCCTGCTGCTTCCCTCGGCGGTGTATTAAGTTCCATTCGGACGCCATAATTAACCGTCAAATTCTGGCGTATTTTCCACTCATCCTGAAAGAACAAATTGTATTGCTTCAAGCGTGTGCCAACGTCAAAGAGCGAAACCTTGCCGTCTTTTTTGAAGGGCAGAAAGGCATCACTATTCAAATCACCAATGAATGGCTGCGTGATACGAACCGCAATTCCCAGTAAATCATTGACGGAACTGCGCAGACGGGTCAAGTCGGTCGCATTAATTCCTAAACCGGATTCACCAGCAATCGTTGGCGGTAATGTTGTCGCGCTAAATGAAAGTGTTGGCGTCACGTTGACTCCGCCTGGCTGACCGCGCTGGTCATTGTGCTGATAAAACCGCACATTGAGTCCGCCACGCCAAACGTGTGCGCCATTGACCCACGTCACGTTATCAAGAAATTGCGGTGTCGTCACAGCGCGGGCTGTTCGTGGCGTATTGATAAATGGAACGCTCGCCAAATTGAAAGAATAAGGTGGAATATCCGGGAAAGCAGGATTGGCTTCACCCTGCGTGAACAGGAAGCTAAAGCGCGCAAAGCCTATCGTGAATTCGTTGTTGAGGTTTGGTGTTATCGTGGAGCGCCAGCCCAGAGCTAAATTTTTTGTAGCACGGAAAACTTCACCCAGTGGCGCAAAGCCGGGGAAAACCTGTGGACGACTATTCAGCGGGTCACCCTGTCTGGTATTTTGATCTGCGTACAGCCAACGTCCAAAAATAGAATTTTTTTCATTGATCGTATGATCAATCCGAATCGCGTAATTCGGCCCTTCATTTTGCGTCGGCGGATTCCACGAATAGGTCGCGGTGTTCAAGCCATCGCCGGTTGAATAATCGTTCGGCTTGGGATACGAATTGAACAG
>JANMKB010000272.1:0-7541 GCA_031371805.1 Blastocatellia bacterium
TTTGCGGTGTAATAATTTTAATTGTTTTACGATGGTTGGGGGGGACATCGTGATTAGGCGGCTTTTGGGTGGGTACGCTCATTGTTTTAATCTGCTCGTGTTTTGGTGCGCTTGCATCCTGTTGGCGTGTTTTGGAAAAAAAACGCCCGCTGTATGCGGGCGCACCAATTCGCTCAATTCATTGCTACCAATCTATGAAAATATCTTTCTCCATCATCATTCTGGCCCTTGCTTCATTTACCGTGCTGCCACAGGACAAAGCACCTGAAGCGCCCAAAGTTCATTTTCATCATTTACATTTGAACGTCACTGATCCGGCGGCGGCGGCAGATTTTTACACAGCAAAGTTTGATTGCGAAAAAGCTAAATTTGACGGCAAACAGGAAGCAGTCTGGGCGCAGAAATCCTGGCTGCTCTTCAATAAAGTTAAGCAAGCTCCCGGCCTGGATTTCACTTCGACAATCTGGCATATGGGGTGGGGCGCTGAAGACATGAAGGCGACCTACGCCAAACAAGTTGCGTCGGGGACAAAGTTTTTCGAGCCGCTCAATGACATCAGCGACATCGGTGGCAATGTCGGCGCGAAAGATACCTTTTATTATTCTTATGTCCAAAGCCCCGACAACGCGCTGATCGAACTGAACACGGCGCGTCATCACAACTTCGGACATTTGCATTTGTTCAGCGCCGATCCGGTTTCGGCGGCAGAATGGTACGGCAAACATTTCGGCATCAGGCTCTCACCAAATCTCAAAAATCCGAATGCGCGCAAACCTCGCCTGTATCGTGAAGTGCAAATTGGGCCGAGCGCATCGTTCAATATTGACAACGTCAACGTCATCATTTTTCCGGTTGAATACCCCAAAAAGGCTTACGCGAATCAATGGAAAGACCGCACAGCTTTTGCTTCCACAAAAGGCAAAGCCATTGATCACGTCGCGCTGAGCGTTGATGATTTACCCGCGCTGCTGAAAGAATTAAAAGCCGATGGCGTGAAAATCCTCCAGGAAATCAAGCCAATCAAAGGAACGAAAATTCGCTCGGCCTTTATCGAAGGGCCGGACAACATTTTGCTTGAACTGGTAGAAGGACATGCGAAAAACTAATTACGAAATGGTGGTCGGCGGTCGGTGGTCGGTGGTCGGTTACTGGTTGCGGTTAATTATTGTGCTCAGCATTTTTTCCGGCGCATTAGGGATTGTCCTGGCGCAACAGGAACCGACAGAGCAAAAGCCGCTTGACCCCAAAGCCTGGGGCGGAAATCACGTCGGTCAGCCTTTGCCGGAATATGTCCACGGCGATGAATGTTTGTTCTGTCATCGCAATACAGTGGGACGGTCGTGGCAAAATAACGCACACGGCACAACGATCAGACAGCTTGAAGAAGCCACTAGCCTACAACCGATTCTCAAGCAACCGGAACTCGCCACTGCCGCCAAAGAGATTGATTATTTTTTAGGCTCACGTCAGCATCTGCGCTTCCTCAAAAAAAATGGCTACGGAAAATTCGACCTGCTTAATACCCAGGCGGTGATTGATGCCAATGCCAAAGTCACAGCCTGGCTGGATAAAGACAAACCGGTTTGGGACAAAGACAAATTCGCCAATCAATGCGCGGGTTGCCACGCGACAGGCATTGATCCGAAGACCAGAACATTCGCGGCGTTCGGGCTGGATTGTTATGTCTGTCACGGCGATGTAAACCTGCAACATACGAACGACACCAAATTGATGCTGCTATCAAAGAAGCGGCGCACTGAACCTGAAATTGTCACGTCGCTCTGTGCGCAATGTCACCTGCGCGAAGGCAAAGCCAAATCAACCGGCCTGCCTTATCCCAATAATTTCATCGCCGGAGATAATTTGTTTCAGGATTTTGAAGTTGACTGGTCAAAGGCTGATGATGAAAAACTGAACCCGATTGAGCGCCATATCTATCGCAGTGCGCGTGATGTAGCCGTCTACGGCAAAACCGCCACGACCTGCCTCAACTGTCATCAGGTGCATTACGAAACCAGAGAAAAATCGTTAGCCAAACACAAGCTGCCGCCTCGCTCCGCACTCTGCTTCGATTGCCACACAAACGAATCCCCGATGAAAGCAGTGAAACCATACACCAAAACAAGTAAGGTTTGTGAGTACTGAAATAATAGTTTTTGACTCCCTCTCATGAACTGACTACAATTCACGGCGCGATGAAACGATCTGCAGCAAAACAAATCAGCGCCAGGCCACAGGCATTCGTCGCTGACCAAAGAAAGTCGCACATTCATCAGTTATGCCAATGCCTGGCACAGGAATTTCAACCGGAAAAAATCATCATCTTCGGCTCCTATGCTGATGGTCATCCCAGCTATGACGCCACTGTTTTTCACGCTCAGCAATGTATTGAAAAATATCTCAAAGCCCGCTTAGAAGAAGCTTCCTTACCCTTCCAACGCATACACGATTTATTGCTTTTGCCATCAGGTAGCATTGACGGTAAACCTTCCTGGCAAGCGTTATAAATCCATCTGGTTTTTAAACCCTTTTGCCGTAGCGTTTCGCTATCCAAGCATGAGCGCGACCAAAGCCGATGCCAAAGATGCAATCAGGCACTGTCGCGCCGTGCGTAAAATCATTCGGCTGGCCTTCGGTTTGCCGGTGTGAAGCCTGCAAACCTCAACCAGGAAATCTGTGATGTCAGCGCTTGCCTTGTGCGATAGCAACGTTGACATCCTTGATACCAATGCTAACCCTGCACGATAGGAACGCTGACATCACAAGACCCATCATTTACATCGTGCGATAGGAACGTTGGTATTTAATACCTCATCATTTGCCTTGTGCAATAGGAACGCTGGTATCGCAAGACCTATCGTCCTTATCGCACAAGCCATCACATGCCCTCGCTCATATCATCACTGGGTAGCTTTGGATGCAGCGGCGGCATTGCGGCGCACAAACAAGCGTCCCAACTCCTCAACCGCACTCCCCATTGCCGCCGCGCTGCCGCTCGCTTTGGCATAGCTGTAGACGTTCAGGGCTGCCGTGTAAGCCTCCGAGGTCGCCACCCGCATTGTGTCATCCATCATCCCCTGCAATTGCGACAGCGCCATAATGATCGGTTGCAGCGCCTTGGTCAGCTCGACATCTTTGCGCATTTCGCTCAGGTCAAACACCCCCGGCAAAATATCAGGATTCTGGGTCGCTACTTCCATCGCTTTGCAGATGAAGGCGCGGCCTCTGTCACCCGGTTGCGGCAAAGCCCTGCGTTCATCGCTGCTCAGCGCCAGTAAAAATGGCATTTTCTGTTTGATGGTCTGCAGCGCCTGCATCACTTCATCCACTTCAGTGGCAGTCAATGCTGCGCTTAATCTGTTGTCTGACATAATAAATTCCTCCTTACGCCCTATGGCGGGAAAAGTAAATTGGGAGGGTTGTTAGTGTAAAAAAGGCAGGGAGCCTCAACCGAAACGATGCCGCGCAGCAGAAGAAAAGTGCAATGAAAATACAGTAATTTTTACGAGCAAGATTGATCTTTTACTGATGCCATTGTGCGGATACCTCCATAAAAAAACACGAAGACTGTTTCGCGTATTGGTCGGGATTAAGTGATGATTCAGGGATTACGAATAAAGATTTCATCACTCAAAAGAAGTCTCCCAAACAAAGTACTTGAGTTTTTTCCCGTTTGGCTTTGTAATAGCCATACGGTCAAACAGTAGATTGCTACTTATCCCCACTTCCAAAATACTGAACACACCTTTGCCTTTAATAAATTTGACTTTGACTTTTCCTTTTTGGATTTTCGCGTCGCCGATTTTGTCGTTGCTTGTAAAAGCAATCAGTCGGGCAAAAGTTTTAATTTGAGAAACAGCGTCGTCCTCTGACTTTGTCTGATGGCCTTTTAGTAATGACGGAAAAGATTTTGATGGGTGTAACGTCCAATAGTTTCCCCAAACAAAACCTTTTACCTCTGCGCTAACAATATCAATAATTAGAATCAAGTCGTACTTTTTGAATGGTGCATCAATTAACACAGTCATCCTCGCAATGTAGAACTTATATGCTGGGAAGCTTTGGCTCAATTCAGATTGTAAGTCGTCTGGTATTGAACGAAGTTCACCAGTAAATTTACTCGTAAATCCATTATTGGAATAGTCAGACAATTCTTTGTTGGCAGTAAGAAAGGTGGTCATTTTTTTATTGCTTCGTCCTGCTGCTTTTGTGCCGATACGTGCGCCACGTTTGCAATTAAAACAATGGGGCATAACAGAATAAGTCTGATTAATTGAGCATTAATTCTCATTTTCGTACCTCACTTTTTTGGTCGCTGAACTGTTGGCGGAGATATTTTTTTTACTGTTACAGAACTATCGTTTTTGATAGTCATATCATATTGGAAAGTCGTATAAACGAAAGAAATAGGTGTGTTGGTTGCTGCCTGCCCACCACTTATCACTTGAGAGCGTCTATCTTTTTGCCCTAATATCTTTTTTTCCACATCCAAACCTGTTGGATGTGCGCCCACATCTCCCAAATCATAGTTACTACCTTTTTTCCTCATCTCAAGTCCTTCAATAAGAAAATGCCCAACCAAAGCTTGAGCAAATTCTGTTTCTTGACCATCTATAGAACTTATCATTGACATATTGACGTTCCCAGGGCTAAGAAAAATGTTGCCATTATTATCCATAGTTTGTGAATTCCAGGCAGTTCCATTGTCATCAACGACAACAACTTCACCTTTATCATTACCGTTAGTAGCAATACTTGAAGAAACATCAAACTTAGCAATGTCGCTCGCGCCTGCTACTTTTTTAACGACATCTGCAAATTCTTTATTTGCTTTGCCTGTAAAATTTTTATCCTTAGATGAACCAGTAATCTTTGTTACACCATTCTTAGTTGTGTATTTGAGCTGTAGTCCACTTTTCTTTTCTAAATAATCAATAAAGTCTTGCGCCTGATCGCCAGTTAATTCAATTATATTGCCCGAAGGGTCTCTAAATTTTAGTGGATTATTCTGAACATACGCATAGCGATTAAAGTTTTGTGGGTCTGCAGGGGTGAAAGGTCCTGCATCAACACTCGTAAATCTTCCCTGCATATTGGCATAATACCGCGCCTGCGCATAATCCAAGCCCGTTTCCGTATCTTTCTCATAACCCGTAAATTTCTGCCGAATACAATCAGCCGAATAGCCCTGTGCTGCCGTGCGAATTCCTACTCCTGCGCCGATTTCTTCGCCAAAGGGCAAATAATCATGCCGCTTCATATTCGCCAGTATTCCCGTGATATCTACCGACCTGCGCGGCCGTGACTCCCAAGCCCGCTCCGGCAGGCGCGGGAGCCTGCGGAAAAAGCGCTGGTTGCTCCGGCTCCCGCGCCTGCCTCCGCTCGCGCACAAACAGCCTTACCTACACTTTATTGTCTTATCCAGCTTTACATCTAAATAAGAAACGCTTTGTTTCTCAGGAGTCTTTTTCAACTCGGCAAAATCAAGAGGCTGCAACTGCTTCGGAATGACATTGACTTGAAATCGCCCTTTATCTGGCGGCGTTTTAGTCCAGGTGTCAAAAAGTACCAAGCTATCATTTTCAATCTTGTAATAAATCCTCTCTCCTCCAAAATTTGAAAAAACGTAGTCGTATTTAGAATCTGCTCCAGCACAAGGATCTTCGTTGGTTGAAAGACAGAGAACATCATAATTCATTCCTCTTACCTCACTTTTAAAATAGAGTGGCTGCTTACCTGCAATTTTCACTTCTGTAATACCATATTTATAGGGAGATGACTCACCGCCTGAATAGCAGCCAGCAAAAGCTACAACAGATAGAAGGAAGGCTTTGAGAATTGATTTCATAGTTCATTCACCTCTAACACCCTAGACGATTATTTCTGACGCACACACCATGAGACAATCCCGCTCTTATCCTTCTCCCAGAATATTCTTGCTCACCATAGTAAGGCGGAGGGCCATAAGTTTTCTTCTCAATCATTATTCTACGGAAGGTTGTCGCGGCACCTTCCCACTGCCCGGTCTGAAGTGCGCCTGCCATATTTGCATAGATCACGTAGTCAATATAAAACCCACCCTGAGTTGAAGTGGCACCGTTGAGGCCTGCAAGGTAATTACCGGCTGACCTGGCTGAAGCGTATTTACCATTAAGAAGTTTCCCAGTATATTCCCCGTTAGGGGCAATTGATTTATCTACTTTGATGTCAAATTTCAACCCGTTGGTGGAGTTGTTAGCAACGTTCCTCAAGCTCATTTTTTGAGCATCGGCGTTCAGCCTGCTGATATCTCCATCAAATGAATCACCAAATTTGATTGTTGCGTTCTTAGCAACCACAAATGATCCATCTTTGTTCTTCAGGTAGCTTCCATTACTGTCAATCGCCGCGAACTCATTGATATACTCAGTAGCGCCCATGTTAGTAATGCCCTTGCCTTTGCTAGCAAGTGTCGATTTCCCGTTCCACTTGCCTAGATTATCATGCTTATAAACGTCCAGATTGTCATCATCATAAACCGCGACAACAACTCCGTCCTTATTGGTATGAGTTGATCTACCATCAGGGTCAATGAAGTTTATGGGATTATTTCTAACATAACTGTAAAGGTTCCAGCTTTGTGGATCGTGTGTAACCTGGTCTGCGAAAGGAAGATCAGGACTTGTGAACCGTCCTTGCACATTGCTGAAGTACCTCGCCTGCGCGAAATCCAACCCCGTCTCCGTATCCCGTTCATAACCTGTAAACTTCTGCCGCAAACAATCCGCCGAATAGCCTTGCGCTGCCGTGCGTACTCCAATTCCTGCGCCGATTTCTTCCCCAAAGGGCAGATAATCATGCCGCTTCATGTTCGCCGGTGTCCCGGTGATGTCTACCGACATGCGCGGTGTCCCTAAATGATCGGCGACCAGCCACCTGACCACATCACAACCGCCTTCAATCAGCATCTGCCCATTGCGATAGCCATATTCCATCTGCGGCGTTGAGGTTACTCCATTCGCCGGATATTCCGCCACCAGTTCTCCGCCCATGCCATAAATATACCACGTATTCACACTGCCCACTGTCCTGACCGTCCGCTGCCCATCGGCATTGTAGCGATACCCCGTCGTCACGCCACTGTCTACTGCGCTCACCATTTTGTTGTTGCCATCATACGTGCGCGTCTTGTTGCAATCGTTGATAAGATTCCCGACGGCATCGTAGACCATACAATTGCCGCTGGTTTGCAGGCGATTACTTGCCGTCGTGACGGTGAACGGCAGGTTGTACACGCCAGGGAAATTCGATTCGGCGCATAGTGATCCATCCGTGCGATATTCCCGTTATTATTCCCCGCATAAAATAACCGGATCGCGCCCCGGTTCCACGTCCATTCCTGGCCCTGTCCATCATTGATCCCCGTGCCGATGCGCGTATCCGTCATTTGCAACCGATTGTTGTAATGCGTGTTGTGCCAGATGCCATTCGGGACATTGGCGGAGACATTGACGCCAAAGTTTTCCTGCGTCATTTGTCCGGCGGCAGTGTAGGTCATCGCC
>JANMKB010000309.1:0-4148 GCA_031371805.1 Blastocatellia bacterium
GTCAACGTGCCAACTTTATTGGCGACTTCGGGCGTCGCAATCGTCCAGCCTATCGGCGCGCCGTTCGCCATTCCTTTGGCTGAAGTGATGATTTCGGGTTCAACATTCCAATGTTCGATGCCAAACCATTTGTCGCCCGTGCGCCCCCAGCCGGTTTGCACTTCATCGGCAATGAACACACCGCCGTATTGGCGCACGATGGCGACGGCTTCCTGGAAATATTCTTTGGGCGGAACGATGTATCCGCCGACGCCTAAAATTGGCTCTGCCATAAACGCCGCGATGTTTCCTGATGTCGAAGTCTCAATCAATTCCTTCATATCTTTTGCGCATGCTAAATCGCATTCGGGATACGTGAGTTTGAACGGGCAGCGATAGCAATACGGCGCAGGCGCGTGGTAATAGCCTGGCACTTGCGTCGGCAACAGCTTCCAGGCCGCATGCCCGCTGGCGGCTTGTGCGGCGGCGCTGCGACCGCTGTAGCTGTGGCGCAACGTGATGATTTCGTGGCGTCCTGTATAAAGCTTCGCCGTCATCGTCGCTGTTTCGTCTGCTTCAGTGCCGCTATTCGTGAAGAAACTTTTTGCTAATTTACCGGGAGAAATTTCGGCGAGCTTTTGCGCGAGATCAGATTGTGGTTTGTTCGCGTACAGCGTTGACGTGTGCGCGATTTTTTTGACTTGATCCACGATGGCTTCGACGACAGTTGGATTCGCGTGGCCGACGCTGGTGGTTAAGACACCGCCGAAACAATCAAGATATTTGTTGCCCGTCTCATCCCAGACGTGCATGCCTTCGCCGCGTTCGAGTGCGAGCGGTTCCTGGTAATACATTGTGACGGCGGGATAGAGATAATCTTTGTGCTTGTTGATCGTGTCAGATAAATTGCTCATAAATCCTCAGAGAAATCAAAAGGCAAAATGGCCTTCGGCAAATCAAATGGCAAATCTCAAAAGTGAAAAGGGCGGCACTTTATTTAAGAATTTTAGAAATGGGCTTCCTTCCGAATCCCACTTTTGCCTTTTGATATTTGCCTTTTGCCATTTGATTTGTTTTAAAACTTCCGTGACCATTCTTTCGGCCAGCGTTCGACGACAACTTTTTTGTCGGTATAAAACTCAATGGCATCGCGTCCCTGCCCGTGTAGCACGCCCATAAAACTATCTTTCCAACCACTGAACGGAAAGTATGCCATCGGTGCGGCGACACCAATATTGATGCCGATATTTCCGGCAGGCGCTTCATAACGGAATTTGCGGGCGGCGGCTCCGCTGGCTGTAAAGATTGACGCAGCATTGCCATATTTACTGCGTGCGAGAATTTCAATCGCTTCGTCAACGTCGTTAGCGTGACCAAGGCTCAGCACAGGGCCGAAGATTTCAGTGTCAGCAATTCCTGTACTCGCCGTGACGTTGTCGAGAATTGTGGGCTTTATAAAATTGCCCTGTTCGTGATTCGCAACTTTTGTATCGCGCCCATCCAGCAACACTTTAGCGCCCGCGCTTGTGCCTTTGGCAATCAATCCTTCAATGCGCATTTTACTTTCATGCGTGATGACCGGCCCCATTTGCACACCTTCTTCCAAACCATAGCCAACTTTCAATGAACTCGCAGCATTCGCAATCGCATCACGAAATGTTTGCTTTGCCTCGCCGACAGTGACCGCGACAGAAACCGCTAAGCATCGTTGTCCCGCGCATCCGAAAGCACTGTCGCTGACAATTTGCGTAGTCATTTCCATATCGGCGTCCGGCAAAACAACAACGTGATTTTTTGCGCCGCCCTGGCATTGCACACGTTTACCATTCGCTGAGCCGCGCGTGTAAATGTATTTCGCTACAGGCGTAGAGCCGACAAAACTAATCGCTCGCACTTGTGGATGATCCAACAAAGCGTCCACCGCAGGCTTGCCGCCATTCACCATATTGAAGACGCCCGCAGGCAAGCCGGTTTGTTCGATTAATTCTGTGACGCGTTGCATGGTAACAGGAACGCGTTCAGAGGGCTTTAAAATAAAAGTGTTGCCGCACGCGATGGCGTATGGCAAAAACCAGAACGGCACCATCATGGGAAAATTGAACGGCGTGATGGCGACGACTACGCCAAGTGGCTGGCGAATCATGATTTCGTCAATGCCACGCGCTACGTCTTCTAAATTGTAGCCTTGCATCAACGTCGGAATGCCGCACGCAACTTCAATATTTTCGATGCAACGACGGACTTCGGCACGTGATTCAACCAGCGTTTTGCCGTTTTCGATTGTGGTGAGCCGGGCAAGTTCTTCAACGTGATCTTCAAAAAGCTGTTTGAGCTTGAAGAGATATTGAATGCGATCCTGTGGCGGCGTGCGACGCCATTCGGGATACGCGGCGGCGGCGGCTTCGACTGCGACGCCAACCTCGTCCGCGCCTCCCATTGGCGTTTGCGCGATCACTTCGGCGGTTGCCGGATTAATGACAGCCAGGAATTCAGTTGCGCCGGACTTACGCCAGTCGCCGTTTATGTAATCAGGTAATTGACCATTGATTGGCATAGTCAGCCTCTCTTAATTGCTAAAGGGAAAGATCGGAGTTGATAAATATCGGGGGAGGATTGCGTCACACTTATTTCTGCGAGCAGAAAATTCTCGTTCACTACGTTCGTAATATTTTTATTGAGCAGTACTCATCACAATTTTGCTCACGCCTTTTCTCATCAGTTCATCAGGCAATTTCGGTATGGCGGGAATAATAGGGCAATCGCGGCGGAAGGGAAAGAAAATATTGCAGCCACGTCGCCAATAGTTCTCCACCTTCACCAGCTACGATTTTTACGACTTTTTGCGCTCTGCAACAAATCCCCCGTTTGCTTGACACGCATCATTCCAGCCCTTAGATTCGTTGGCTTAGACAATTTGCGCGTGGCGATTTATGGCGACTTGCTCCACTGATAAAACTGCTAAAGGGTCAGAGCCTCTGCGTAATTGACACGTGAGGCATTTTTTATTTTCAGCGATTGGCTATAGAAGATGGCTAACCATTAAATTCTTATGAGTAATTTTCGTGATTTCATGCAGGAAGATCGGGTACGCGTTTTTGATGGCGCGATGGGAACGATGATTTATCACAAAGGTGTGTATATCAACCGTTCGTATGACGAATTAAATTTGTCCAGCCCGGACTTAATTACCGAAATTCATCACGAATATTTGAAGGCCGGAGCCGAAATCATTGAGACCAACACCTTCGGAGCTTCCCGCCTCAAACTCGCGCAACAGGGACTTGATGATCGCCTGGCTGAAATCAATGTCGCGGCAGCTAAATTGGCTCGCAAAGCAATTGAGTCGGGCGCACGGCACGACGCTTTTGTCGCCGGAGCCATTTCCCCGCTCGGCGTTCGTATCGAACCTTATGGCCCGACTTCGGTTGAAGAAGCGAAAGATTTATTCAAGGAACAAGCCCAGGCGTTGCTCGAAGGCGGCGTAGATTGTTTTGTCCTCGAAACTTTTCACGACCTCGCCGAAATTGAACAGGCGATCAAAGCCATCCGCGAAGTTGGCGATGTGCCAATCTTCGCGCAAATGACTATCAACGATCATTTGCAAACAGCCTACGGAACACCACTTGAAATTATCACGACGCGCCTCGACAAGCTGCTGGATACGAATGGAATTGATGTGATGGGATTAAATTGCTCAGTCGGACCGAACGCAATTCTTGCCGCGATTGATAAAATTCGACCACTCACAACTCGTCGTCTTGCAGCGCAACCAAACGCAGGAAATCCGCGTGATGTGCAGGGGCGTCAGATGTACATGGCGTCACCAGAATACATGGCGAAGTATGCGAAACGCCTCATCAGCGCCGGAGCAAAATTCGTCGGCGGATGCTGCGGCACAACTCCTGAACATATTAAATTAATCGTAGATGCCGTTCGTGCGTTGAGTCCCGGACGCCGCACCGTTAACGCGATCACCATTGAAGAACAGAAAGTTCAGGTCGAGCCAGTCCCGCTGGCCGACCGCTCAAAACTCGCCCATAAAGTTGCCAATCATCAATTCGTCACGAGCGTTGAAATCGTTCCGCCCAAAGGCATTGATCCGGCAAAAATGCTGGAAGGTGTGCGCCAGTTAAAAGCCGCCGGAGTTGATGCCGTGAACGTTCCCGACG
>JANMKB010000336.1:0-9351 GCA_031371805.1 Blastocatellia bacterium
GCCGCTTCGAGCATCGCGTTGTCATTCAATAATGACAGGGCTTGCGGAGCCGTCGTCGTATTCACACGACGCGCACAACTGTCATGCGTATCGGGCATATCGAAGGCCTGGAACATTGGATAACGCGAATTGCGCCGGACAAAAACATAAATGCTGCGCCGGTTTTTCGCATCTTCACTTTCTTTGCGATTCCATCCGCCCCGCACTTCCATTTCTTTGGGAATATCGGGGAAAACGCTGGGGCCGCCCATTTGCCGATTCAGCTTGCCACTCACAGATAAAATTGCATCGCGGATTTCTTCACCGGTTAATCGTTGCCGCCGAAATCTCCAGAGCAATAAATTTTCCGGGTCTTTGGCGGCGGCGGCTTCATTGAAATCTGAGGCTTGCTGATACGTGCTGGAAAGCATCATCAACTTGTGCATCGCTTTCATACTCCAGTCTTTTTCGATGAAGGTTGCGGCGAGGTAATCAAGCAAATCTCGATTGGTTTCAAGGTCGCGCATCATCCCGAAATCGCTGGGAGTACCGACAATGCCGCGGCCAAAATGATAATGCCAGAGCCGATTCACCATCACGCGGGCAACTAAGGGATTTTTCGGATCAGTCAGCCAGTTCGCCAAAGCTGTGCGGCGTCCCGTCGAATCGCAATTTGTCGGCTTGGTAACACTCGCCGGATTTTTATCAATGATCGTCAAAAAGCCCGGTTGCACTTCTTCGCCGTAATTATCATAGCCGCCGCCGTTCAGTAAAAAATGTTTGGGAGCCTGTGCACCAACATCTGTGATGCCCGAACCAATCGGCAAAGGCTTGGGCTTGATGTTGTCAAACGTAGCCAGCTTCGCACGCAATTCTTCCCACTGTCTTTTCTGCTCACCCTTAAGTTTATTTTTGATCCCGTTACCATCTTCATCAACGCCGTAATAAAGCTGCCATTGCGCCTTGTGATACATCAGCCATTGCATTGAGTCGCGTTTTTCGGGCGCAGTCGTAATCGCAGTTTGAATTTCTGCCGGATATTTTTCAAAGCTGTCGTCATATAAAGCTTTTATAATCGGTGCTTCAAGTTTGGAGATTTGGTCGCGCAGTTCTTTGGTCTGTTCTTCCCAGGTGGCCTGTTTATGGGCGTATTCAGCTTGCGCAGATTTTGGAACCAGCGCGTAATCATCCTTCGCACGAGTCCCGGCGAAGAAGGCTTGCAGCTTGTAATAATCTTTTTGCAACACCGGGTCGTATTTGTGATCGTGGCAACGAGCGCAGCCGTAAGTCGTGCCTAAAAATACCGAGCCAACCGTATCCGTGATGTCATTCAAAATTTCCTGCCGCCGCTGCATTAAATTTCGTGCGTTGTATTCATCGGGATAATGACGATTGAAGCCCGTCGCCACCAGCGCGTCAAGATTGTCAGGCCACAATTCATCCCCGGCGATTTGCTCCTGGATGAAACGATTGTAGGGCTTGTCTTCATTGAATGATTTGATGACGTAATCACGATAGCGCCAAATATTCGGGCGGCTGTCATCCGCTTTGAAACCATCGCTTTCCGCATAACGCGCCAGGTCAAGCCAGTGCCGCGCCCACTTTTCACCATAAGCTGGCGAAGCGAGGAGGCGATCAATTACTTTTTCATAAGCCTGCGCTGAGTTGTCCGCGAGAAAATTTTTGGCTTCTTCCGGCGTCGGCGGCAAGCCAGTCAAATCAAAAGTCGCACGGCGCAGCAGCGTGATTTTGTCGGCAGGTTTGGCAGGCGCAATCTGATTTTTTTCAAGGTCGCGGACGATGAACGCATCTACATCAGTTTTGACCCAGGATTTGTTGCCGACAGTTGGCACAGCAGGCTTCACAAATTGTTTGTAAGCCCAATGCTTCAAATGCGACGGCTTGAATTTTGGCTCATCAGCGACAGCCCAGCCAATGGAAATCAGCGCGAAAGATAAAATTCCAAATTTGATGAGTTTGGCATGGGTCATAAATAAATCTCCTTGATATTTATTTTCCAAGGTCGAACATCCGCATTAAACACGTCAACTTTCACAATAGGATCGTTTGTGTTAATTGTACGCGCTTCTTTTTCACCCGCAGCAGGCTCCGCCAGAATTATCTAACGGCAAAAGTGGCATCTTCTCCCATCTTTAATTCCAGCGCTTATTATAATACCAGCGCTCAATGTCAGAACTATCTTTTGAGGAATATGGGACAGCCAACTTAATTGCTTCCCATTCACTGGTAGCCGTGAACACAAAATGTGCTGGCACCATACCTGAGACTTCACGCATAACCAAATAGATATTCTTTTTTGTCTCTTTGAGTATCCAAGTTTCCAGATAAGTAAATGCCGGAATTACTTCCTCAAGCATGTAATAAATCTTGTTCATTACGTCCTGTACAGAGAGACTGTTATCTATATTCAGATATTGTTTACTATTTAGTTCAGGAAAGTTGACGTGGATGGGGACCGTATAAACTGTTTGACTGTACTCTTTAATCGCAGCGCCGCTTCTATTGCTTAAGGCCTCTTGGCGTTCGACAAATTCTAAAAATCGGCGATCAATATGCTGTCTTATTTCCTCAGCAAAATCGGGTAAGCTCATCTTATGCTGAACATCATCACCATTTTCACTAGATGACATTGATTTGGTGAATGCAGAAATTGCTGTTCTCAGGACAGGATTTGCCATTTCTTCGTCAAAATTTATTCTATAGAGTTGAAGTAATTTGCTTATGAAACTTTTCAATGACTCATAATCAGCCAATTGAAAGCATTGAAACATAGCGAGAGGAAATGGCACATCACGTAGAGTACTTATGCCTACACACAGTGGGATCACTTCGCAGTTTTGCATTGCAGCACCGAAGCCGCTTTCAAATAATAGCCAAGGCTTAGTTAGACTTAACGGGGTGAGCAAAATAATTACCGCCCTACTCATCCCCAATTGAGTTCGTATTTCATCTATCCAGACTTTGCCGGGTTTTATCCCGCCAGAGGGGGAATCGTCAGACGAAAACCATACCTCTAGCTGGCCTAATGTAATCCTTGAAAGAGTCGAAGCTATAACTTTCGCTAAGGCGTCATCCCTATGGTCGTGGCTCAAGAAAAGTTTATAACTCATGTAGTTTCCTTAATCGTATATCAGATGATCTCTGGTGCGATAAATGTTGGAACGATTTGGCACAGTTTCAGCAACCACAAATCCCAATTGTTCTGAGAATTTCCTTTCGCCCATTGCGGGTTAATGTGATTGTCGCCTTGTATCGAATCACTTCACACGACTCATCCTTTGCATCGCACAGTTTGCTGATGATGGAATCAACCCGCAGCTTGAGATTGACAGCCTTATAAATTTCCCACGAATGATCGCCAGTTTTTGATTTGCCTTTTTTTTCAATACTGTGGTCAATCATCCGCAGTAACAAATCTTTGCCGTCAAGATTGATGAAAGCTTTCTGCGCCATGTCGGTGATAAAGATACGGCGCTGTTTCCTTTCATCGTTATTATTACGATAAAGCGAGCAGCCGCAATTATCCAGCAGGCTCTCGTCTTTCACATATCCCAATTTGAATATTTTTGCTGATGCAGAAACAACTTGCGATTGAGTCTGCATTGTTACAAGCAGGGTTGCAATCAGCATCGCAGGCAGTTTCAAGTAAGATGTTTTTGCGCTCAAGTTCATCTTATGCTGCCTGTGCGCGGTCAACTACATTTTCAATTTTACATCTGACAAAAAATGTTCCCATCGCTTTTCCCTTCAGAGTTGTCTGATCCTGATGTTGCGGAATTCAAGCAGTGATCCGTGTCCGAGAAAGCCAATGTGTCCGGTTTTATTTTTCAGGCCGGGATGCTTTTTTAGTACTTCGGGTTCCTGCACCATATGCAAATCAGCATCCAGAATAATGACGCCGTTCAGTGTGACTTTGATACGGCTGCCATTCGCCATGATTTCTTCGGCGTTCCATTCGCCAGCAGGTTTTAAGTAGCCAGTCCGCGCCGGAATCACATCGTAGACAGAGCCGTGATGTTGTTCGGATTTGATCTTGCCTTTGTACTTTTCGTGACCGTCGTCAAGGATTTGAATTTCCATGCCCTGATATGCGGCATCGCCCTCGTAAGGTGCGCGAATGCCGACGCCGTTATTGCCGCCAGGTTCGGATTTGAACTCAAAACGCAAGACGAAATTTGCGTATTCTTTTTCCGTGTAAAGATTCCCGCCACCATCCGCCGGACAAACAATTGTATTGTCTTTAACGACATAGCCGGGGCCGTGACCATTGACCAGTTTCCAGCCCTGCAAGGATTTACCATCGAAGAGCGGCACAAAACCTTTTTCATTCGTTTCTGCGGTTGCCATCAGAACTGCGCTCAGCAGCAGTAAAATCAGGTAGTTCATAAGCTTTCGTCGAAAAAAAGACTGAATTACTTTTCAGTTCATTGCGTGGCGGTTATTCTATGGTCATACCAATCGAAGTTCAAGGAATTTATCGAAGAGGAAGCAATGAATGCAACGAATAATAGTGCTGATTTTATTTTGTGTCTTAACTTCAATAACGCAGGCGCAATGGCGGATTGAGACTTTTGCGGGAACCGGGCACGCTGGTTACTCAGGTGATGGCGGCGTGGCGAGTAAAGCGCAACTGGATCAGCCATTCGGAATCGTGCGCGGTAATGATGGAGCGCTTTACATCTGCGATACAAACAATCATGTGATTCGCAGAGTTGATCGCAAAGGCGTCATCACTACTGTTGCTGGTTCTGGCAAAAAAGGTTATGCGGGCGACGGCGGCCTCGCAACCAAAGCAGAATTAAATGAGCCTTATGAAATCCGTTTCGATAAGCACAGCAACATGTTTTTTGTCGAGCGGTTAAATCATCTTGTGCGTCGTGTTGATGCGAAGTCAAAAATAATTTCTACGGTTGCAGGCACAGGCGTGGCAGGTTTTTCCGGCGATGGTGGAGCGGCGACAAAGGCGCTGCTGAATCAGCCGCACAGCATTCAATTCGATAGTCGCGGCGATTTATTCATCTGCGATATTCTCAATCATCGCATTCGCAAAATTGCGATGAAGACTGGCATCATCACAACATTTGCAGGAACAGGCGAAAAATTATTGACGCCCGCTGGAGCAACAATCGCAGGCACTCCATTGTTTGGGCCACGCGCAATTGATTTCGACAAGCAGGGAAATATGTGGCTGGCTTTGCGCGAAGGCAATATGGTTTACAAGCTTGACCTGAAGGCCGGAACCATTCATCACATCGCAGGCACAGGCAAAAAAGGCTTTAGCGGAAATGGCGGGCCAGCAAAAGAGGCGGATTTGTCGGGGCCAAAAGGCATCAGCACCGGGCCGGATGGCAATGTCTATTTCGCCGATACCGAAAGCCATTCAATCCGAATGATTGATCTGCGTCACGGGACGATTGAATTAATTGCCGGGACTGGTGAAAAAGGTGATGGCGCAGATGGCGCTCCGCTGCAATGTCAAATGTCCCGTCCGCACGGAGTTTTTGTTGATCGGGATGGTGCAATTTTTATCGGTGATAGTGAAGCCCATCGGGTTCGCGTGCTACGGCGCAAGTAGGTTTTGAATTTAAAGTGCATTCAAGGCATACTTGGCTGCACGAAAATACTGAGGAGGTTTTATGGACGGTAGTAAAACTTTAGAAACGACTTATAGTAGTTGTGTGGTGGAGTTAAATTCCGAAACGCGCAAACAATTGGGAATCGCCGACGGTTCGACTGTAATCATACATTCCAAAAATGGTGAGATCGCAGTAGAAATACTTCCGCCACCAACGCCTGAGTTGGCAGCAGCCTCCAAACGTATCAATGAAAAATATAAAGAGGTTTTTGAGGAGTTAAAGCGCCTTGGAGACTGATAGCACGAAATATTTATCTTATTCGGAAGCTGTCTTTCTGCATCTTGATCATATGCGTCAGATTGGAGAAACAAGGTGTGGGACATTTGAAAGAAGTTTAGTCGAATCAGCGCTTGCACGTCCTCAACAGGCTGCTGCGTATGAGGATGCTGATATTATCCGACAGGCAGCGACTCTGTACTTTGGATTGATAAAGAATCATCCCTAGGTGGGCGGAAATAAGCGTACCGCTTCGGTACTTGTAGATGAATTTTTGTTTCGTAATCAGATTGAAATTCATGCTTCAGTTAAAGAAACTATTCAACTGGTTCTTGCCATTGAATCAAATCGCTCTCAAATAGATGACATCGAAAGCTGGTTACGCGAACATACTGCCCCTTTCTAATCGCTAAAATTAAAATGATAAAAAAGTTCATCCAATCACTTGGCCTTGTTATCGCCTTGTCTTTGACAGTTTTCGCCCAACAACCAGAAGGACAATTCTGGCGCACCTATTGGTATCAGCGCGGCGCTGAATTTGCCAATCCGGGCTTTGACACGCGCTTTCAGGTGAACTCCCCGGACGTAGTTTTACATCCTGAATTTGGACAACGGATCGAAGCCCGCGAAAACGGGATGATGCTGATTCCGATTAACGAAGATTTGCGGCTGATTAATCGTACCGAACTGTATCTGGAAATGTGGGGCGGCAACCCCGGCACTGCCAATAAACGGCAGATGATCAATGGTCGCAGCACCTACCCGATTCAGGAAGTTGGAACTTTCAATAAAAATTGTACGCATCAATATCCGACCTTATATGTGCAGCCCACTGATTTAGTGAATGGTTATAACGCGCTTCAATTCGCCTGTGATCGTGGTCAGAGTCTGTGGGGAAATTTCATTGTTGATAACGCGGCGTTACGAGTTGAGCTAAGACGTAATCATCCTGATTTGCAGAAAGCAGGCCTGATGGGTTTCAATGCTTTAATCAAAGCGGAAGCAGTCGCCGGAAAAGCAGAAACCATCAGATTATTAATGTCGAGTTCGGATGATAACCAGATTGCGGCGGTGGATTATCAGGGCTTTTACTACGATTATGATGAGAACGGTGATACGGCAACATTTGGCTGGCACGGTATGTCCAAAGATAAACAACCGGTGGCGATCATTGGGACGGCAACGCAATTTCCTTTTGCCGTAACCTGGGATACAAGCATGTTGCCAGAGCAACAGGAAATTGCTGTCCGAGCGACTATCCATTTTAAAAATAAACCAGAGTTGACCTATATGACGCCTGTCATCGGCGGGCTGGCGGCGACAAAACCCAAAAACACAAGGGTGACGTTGTACTCGTCACGCGATTTACCTGTCCCTTTCCTGACTCGCGCAAACATGAAAAAAAGCTGCACAATTGAACTTGATATTGATCCGGCGCGAATTGAGAAAGCTGAGTTAAATGTAGTTGTCCGGGATGGTGGAGCAGGCAGCGGCAAAAACTATTTCACGTTAAATGGTCAGTCATTGAACGTCGCCGGGAGTTCCAAACAAGAAGTAATTTTCAGTAAAATCCCGCTTGATCCGAAAATCCTGAAGCGCGGCAAAAATCAGTTTGACGTAATTTCTGAGACAGAAAATCACGGTCTGGAAATTCTCCTGCCAGGCCCGGCATTAATGATTCGGAGTAAATAAGTGATGCGAAAATTTCCCCTATTAACGCTCATGATTATTTGTTCGCTGCTGTTTTTTACGGCGGCATTGCAGGCGCAAAATCCCTGGCTGGAGGCGGGGTTTAATTATCGCGTGCAGATAAAAGTAGAGCCGGAAGGAAGCGAAAGAAAAGATAAACCAGTCGAACTGGATTTGAATTTCACGCAATTGTTAGCGGGCTTTAACGATGGCCTGGCGTTTAGTTCAAGCTCCCTACGAGTACTCGAAGTTGATAAAAATGGGCAGGCGCTAAACCTGAAAGTCCCTTTTCAATTTGACCGTGATACAAATTATGATTCGGAAAATAACGCCAAAGGGAAATTAATTTTCCTGCTCAAGGGCGTCACCAGAGCAACGCGATTTTTTCACATCTATTTCGATACAGACAATGCTATCAGGTCGGCAATAGTGTCTTCGCAACTGGCGATCACCGATCAGGTACAGTATGAAGGACAGGAGAGCTTTAAGATCATCACCAATAATGCAACTTACATTTACCACAAGCAGGGAGCGGGTTTTGCCAGCATCCTTGATCAGGAAGGAAATGACTGGGTTGGTTATCATACGGGCGGAAAGTCAGCAGGAGAATTACGCGGGTTGCCGAACCTGGGCGAATTCGCACATCCGGGATTGACCAATTCCCGCAGCACAATTCTCCATCGCGGGCCGTTGAAAATTAGTATTCTGTCGGAAACCCTGGACGGCAAAGCAGCCGTGCAGTGGGACTTTTTTCCTGCTTATGCGCGGATGACTTTGCTGCGGTCGGCTGCGCCATATTCGTTTATGTATGAGGGAACTCCGGCAGGGAAACTGGATTTGGAAACAACCTTTATGGTGAATTCCGAAGGCCGTAAAACCTATGCCCGACAGGACTGGAACTGGGATTTACCCAAACCGGAATGGCTTTATTTTGGCGATGAAAAAATCAGGCGCGTATTTTTTCTGGCACATCACGAGAACGATGACAAGCCTGACCAGTTCTGGCAAATGGATGGCAACATGACTGTCTTTGGCTTTGGTCGCCAGTATCGCTGCTGTAACCGTTATTTGACCCAGGCTCCTGCACATTTCACGCTTGGCCTGGTTGAGGAGGCGAATTTTTCAGCCGTCAGCAATGCGGTGAATTCCGCGTTACTGGATGTTGCGATCAGGGTTGGGAAAGCGGAATTGCGTTTTGAAAATCTCGCTACTAAAGACATTACTCGCCCTCGTGTCACCAATACAGTTAAAGTAACAGCAAAACCGAAACCGGAAGTATCAGTAATTAATTCAATCTCAGGCGTGGTCGAACCAGTCTACAAAAATAAGCCTGAACATCAATTTTTTGGCGGGTACTGCACATGGTATGCAGCGCGGAAATTCAAGGAATTTACTGGCGCACCCGTGACCTGGAGCGGCGATGGTGGCGCGTGGTTTGATCATGCTGCGGCAGAGGGGCGACGGGTTACAACTGACCCTAAAGAAGTTGTCAAAGGCTCCGTGATGGTGTGGACGCGTGGCGGTTATGGCAAAGGCCATGTGGCGTTTGTCGAAGACGTGGACGAAAATGGAATTTACCTGAGTGAAATGAATGTGCGCGGCAGATGGGTAGTCAGCAATTCTGTCATTCCCTATTCCAATCTGAACAAGGGAACGAAATATAAATTCAAGGGTTTTATTCTGCCTGAATGAACTCTGAGACAGTACCCGGAGCCGTAGCGACGGGGTTTAAGCACTATGACTTCCAATCCAATTCTAACAATGACAGGAATCAGCAAAGGATTCCCTGGAGTGGTGGCGCTCGATAATG
>JANMKB010000367.1:0-5903 GCA_031371805.1 Blastocatellia bacterium
GCTAAAACGCGCAAAGCAGCAATTGAGGTAGTCAAAATCGCCGGTTGCGTGTTTGCCGTCAGTTGTAAATCTTCTTCCGGTCCGTGAAAGCAGAGATCACTGATCGCAAACCCAAGCGCTTCGTCAGCTTCCTCAAAAACCGCCCGTGCAACCGGAAAATCAGCAAATAACTCGCGGCCCATTCCGGCGTGCTGTGAACCTTGCCCAGGAAAAATAAATGCAATTTTTGTCATCAAAAAAATTGACCCTGGGACTTGGACTTTTTCTTCGCAAGGTCAAACAAAGACCAAAGATCAAAGCCCGAAGACCGCCTTTACCATCTCATCAAAATCGAACCCCACGTGACACCCGCGCCAAATGAAGTCATCATCACATTCAGGCCCGGTTGCAGGCGTCCTGCTTCGACCAGTTCATCCAGGCAAATCGGAATTGAAGCGGCGGAAGTGTTGCCCGTCCGTTCAATATTTGAATAAACTTTTTCTGGCGGAATGCCGAGCCGATCCGCGACGGCATCTGTGATCCGCTGATTCGCCTGATGCGGCACGAGCAAATCAATATCGTTCGCCGTCATTTTTTGTTCGTCCAGCACCTGGCGGCAAATATCTTCCATTGATCGCACTGCGACTTTAAAAAGCTCATTACCTTTCATCTTGATAAAGTGCTGACGGTCATCAACAGATTCATGCGAAGCCGGAATTTTTGTTCCGCCACCAGGAATGTAAAGCACCGAAGCAAAATCACCATCGGATTGAATCCGCATAGATAACACGCCGCGATTTGGATCATTTGAACGTTGCACAATTGCTGCGCCCGCTCCATCACCAAACAAAACACAGGTTGAGCGATCTGTATAATCCAGATAGCGCGATAAAACTTCGACCCCAATCACTAAAATATTTTGATGGAATCCGCTGCTGATAAATTGATTGGCGACGGTGAGTCCATAAATAAAGCCTGAGCATGCGGCGACCAAATCAAAGGCCGCAGCTTTTTTCGCGCCAAGTTGTGATTGAATATTAACGGCGGTTGAGGGCAAAGCCTGATCAGGGCAAACCGTTGCACAGATAATCAAATCAAGGTCTTCAGGTTTAAGGCTGGCCCGCTCAAGTGCCTGCCGCGCCGCAGCCGTCGCAAAGGTGGAAGTACATTCATCAGCAGAGGCCTTACGCCGTTCTTTGATGCCCGTCCGCGTAGTGATCCATTCGTCGGAAGTTTCGACAGCTTTTGCCAGGTCTTCATTGCTCACAACCTGTTGCGGAAGAGATCGTCCCGTTCCGGTAATGATTGCTTTGTAACTACTCATAAATGCTGCTTTGCCTTGCCAGTTCTTACTGATTGACGGCTTGAGCTTTCGCTAATTCCTGAATGCTCTTTTCAATATGCTCATTGAGATTGCCTTCGTAAAACTCTTTCGCCACCCGAATCGCGTTTCTAATGGCTTTGGCATTTGAACTGCCGTGACAAATCACGCAAATCTGTTTCATTCCTAACAAAGGCGCGCCACCGAATTCAGAATAATCAAGCCGTTTTTTGACGCTTTGAAAAGCGCTCCGTGAAAGCAAAGCCCCAGCCTGCGTCACAATTGTTTGCCCCAATTCGGTTTTAAGCAAACCCATAATCGCGGCAATCAATCCTTCACTTGTCTTCAGAATCACGTTACCCGTAAAGCCGTCGCAGACTATCACATCAACTTCGCCAGTGTAAATGTCCCGTCCTTCAACGTTCCCGATGAAATTAACGGGTGCTCCTTTTAGTAATTTTCCGGCTTCCTTGGTCAGCGGATTACCCTTAATTTCCTCTTCACCAATGCTCATCAAACCAACTCGGGGATTTCTCACGCCCAGAATCGTGCGCGAATAAATCGCGCCCATCACGGCAAATTCGCAAAGCTGTTCCGGCTTACATTCAGCATTCGCGCCGACATCAAGCAAAACACAACCATGATCACCGAGCGTGGGAAAGACCGCCGATAAAGCCGGACGATCAACCGCTCGTAATGTTCCGATGACCAGCTTTGACGTTGCCATCACCGCGCCTGTATTGCCTGCGCTCACCAAACCATGCGCTTTGCCATCACGCACCAGGCGCGCCGCGACACGAATCGAAGAATCTTTTTTCTTGCGCACAGCCTGTGCGACCGATTCATCCATGGTGATAAATTCGGAGGCGGTGACGATTTCAACGGGTAAACGTTTGGCTGGTTGTGTGCTGTAAACGCGCCGTGATTTCGGATGATAATTAAAACCGTGACGCTCCAGTTCCGGCACAATACGATCCTGCAAGCCGACCAGAATGACACCAACGTTCAATTCCAGCGCGGCTTGTAAAGCGCCTTCCACTTCGGCTACAGGGGCAAGATCGCCGCCCATCGCATCAACAGCAATTTTGGTGAGCATATCCGGGGTGTGCTGCGTGAAGATAGAAAAAGGATGAAAGTTGTTGCTTAAATCGAACTGCTAACTTTCATCCTCGGTCAAATCTTAGTTGTTCATTTCAGCGATTTCGACCACCTGGCGCGTGCCGTAATAACCGCAATACGGGCAAACGCGATGTGGCACTCGCAGGCTCTGGCAATTGGAACATTTGGCAAGCTGGACAACTTCCAGCGCATCGTGGGAGCGGCGCATTCGGCCTCGTGATTTGGAATGGCGTCGTTTCGGATTTGGCATGGTATTACTCCTTAATAATTCTTAGATATTAACATTGGACAGCGGTCGCAATTAGGTTTTCCGGCTAATCACAGCTTCCCGCTCAATTTTTCAGATCAGCTAATGCCTGCCAGCGTGGATCAGTTTCCGGCTGACAAGTGCATTGCTCAAAGTTCAAATTCGTACCGCATTGTGCACAGAGTCCGTGGCAATCTTCCCGGCACAAAATGCGCAGCGGTAAGCTCAATTCAAGTTGCTCAAGCGTCAACTCATCCAGATCAACCCTTTCGTCCCGATAAAACGAAACATCCAGTTCGCGCTCCAGCAATTCAATTTCGCCGCCCTGACCAGCCTGCGTTTTTTCAGGCAAATAAAAAAGATCAAAGGCTTTGTCAATCGGCAGTGTGACCGCCGCCAGGCACCGATCACACTCGGCTTCCAGTTCGGCGGCAATGGTTCCTTTCACCTGCATCTCCAGTTCGATTGCTTTCACGCGACCTTTAACCAGAGGAGTCTGCAAAAACCGGAACTCGTGCTGTGATAAATCTAATTCATCAACGGCGTATTGATGCTCGAAGCCAAGCCCGTCGGCAGGGAGTTGAGTAAGTCCTATCAGCATAAGCGCCACTCCGACAAAAGTTACGAATTATAACGTTGTAAAGAGGTTTGTCAACCAGCGAGTTAGCGTGTAAAATTCCTGATTCTATTCAGGTCACATCGCGCAAGCCGCCAGCTTGCGTTCAGGGCTGCACAAACAGTGCAATAAACGTAAGCTGGCGGCTTGCGCTCCTCTTTTTAAGGATTTCGTTGCAATGGGTCAAAAAGTTCGCGTCATCGTTGCCGGAGCCACCGGGTATTCAGGTTTCGAGCTAATTAAATTATTGCTCAGACATCCCTATTTTGAACTGGTCGGAGCCTTTGCCTCGCGCACTGCTGAATTACTGCCGCTCGCAACCGTTCACCCGCATTTGACTGGACTGACCAAAATCAATTGTCAGCCGTTCGATGAAAAATCTGTGGCGCAGCTTGATCCGCAGCTAATTTTCCTCGGCACTCCGAATGAATTTTCAAATGAAATTGTGCCGGAGCTTTTGCAGGCAGGCGCAACAGTGGTTGATTTAAGCGGTGCATGGCGCTTGAAAGATGCTTCGCTGTACCCAAAATATTATGGCTTTGAATCGCGTGACCCAAAATTATTGCAACAGGCAGTTTACGGTTTGACCGAATTTGCCTACGAAGAATTGCGCGGCGCAAAGTTAATTGCGAACCCTGGCTGTTACCCAACCACCGCCCAAATTCCGTTGCTTCCCCTGTTGCGAGCGGGCTTCGTTGACACAGCGCAACCGATTATTTGCAATTCGGTTTCGGGTGTCACGGGCGCAGGAAAAGCTCCTAACACAGGAACACATTTTGTCGAAGTCAACGAAAGCTTCAAAGCTTACAACCTCTTCAAACATCGCCACGCGCCGGAAATCGCCCAAGGGCTGGGCCTTGAATTTTCGCCGGACAAATTAATTTTTACGCCTCATTTACTGCCCATCAATCGCGGCATTCTTTCGACGATTTATCTCAAGCTGCAAAGTGGCGTTACGGCAGCGGACATTCATAAAAGCTGGCAGGAAGAATTTAAGGACAGGCCATTTGTGCGCGTGTTTGTCGGTTCACAATTACCGGAAATTAAATTTGCGGCGCACACTCCATTTTGCGACATCGGCTGCGTCGTAAATGAACGTCAGGCGATCATCGTTTCCGCCGAAGATAATTTATTAAAAGGCGCTTCCAGCCAGGCTTTACAAAATGCAAATGTCGCCTTTGGGTTCGATGAGCGCGAAGGCATTTTGTAAAATTATGGTTATTGAGCAACCGGCTCAGAACCTGACAATATTCACATGCGATCAGTAATAAAACTCGGCGGCAGCGTTCTGATTGATACGAAGCTCCGACTCAAATTAGTTTATCAAATTGGCGAAATCCGACGCCATGATAACCAACTTGCGCTGGTGCATGGCGGCGGCAAACAAATTGCCGAATGGCTGGACAAACTGGGTATCGAATCGAAATTTCACGATGGCCTGCGCATCACCGATGCTGCCGCCCGTGATGTTATTCAAATGGTGCTGGCGGGAAAAGTCGGAAAAGATTTAGTCGCTGATCTGGCGCGACTCAATGTTCCGGCGGTCAGCCTCACAGGCGGCGATGCGATGAGTTTTTTATCCACAAAAATGCGTGCCGAAGATGGCACCGACCTCGGTTTCGTCGGGCAAATTTCACGCACCGATGGAAAATTGATTGAGGCAATTCTCGGCCTGAACATGATTCCGGTGCTTGCCTGTCTCGCGTTGAGCGCACACGATTTCAGCTATCACAACATCAATGGAGATCAAATGGCGGCGGCGGTGGCTCCGGCTTGCAACGCCGATGAATTAATCTTTGTTACCGACGTGGGCGGCGTCAAAGATGAACACGGGGAAACGATTCCAAACCTGAACCGCGAGCGCATCAATCATCTGCTCGAAAGCGATATTGCCTTTGGCGGCATGCGACCGAAGTTGCGCGCCTGTTTGTCGGCGCTTGAGGCCGGGGTCAAAAGAATTTTGATTATTGGCGCGGCGGAAGAAAATTCGCTGTTGCGGGTTTGTCTTGAGAAAGAGGCGGTGGGAACCGTAATTGCCTAAGATGCCTGATTACCTTTTCGTTTATGGCACATTGCGTAAAGCTTTGGTAGCCAAAACTACCAGTGAACTTGCGGCCCTGATGAAAAGTTTGCGCTTCATGGGCAGCGGTGAAATATGTGGTCAGCTTTATGATTTGGGGCAATATCCAGGCGCAATTGTTGGAGAAAACTTTGCGACAAAAATTTGTGGTGAAGTTTACGAGCTAACAAATCCGCCGAAAATTTTAGCGGTACTCGATCTATACGAAGGCTTCATTCCCAATGAACTTGATGCCAGCACATTTGCCAGAATTAAAGCGCCTGTCACGTTATCGAATGGCGAAAATATGCAATGCTGGCTTTATGTTTATAACGATTGGGTAGCAACGGGAAAAATCATTGCAAGCGGCGACTATGCCGAGTATTTAGAAAACCATGCAGAAGCACGCACGCAGTAAGGGCGAACATAATGCACCCTTACTTCGTGCGTGTTTCTGCAAAAAATACACAGAAAATGAATAACGAAAGTTTCGATTTAGCAAACACAAAACGACTTGAAGACCAGTACATTATGACGACTTATGCGCGTCAGCCCGTGCTGT
>JANMKB010000383.1:0-5609 GCA_031371805.1 Blastocatellia bacterium
TATTCACGTCGTTATCAGGATTGTCGGTAGGTTTATTTTTCTTCTTGCTCATCAGTTAATTCAACTTCGATATTTTCGGTGCTTGTTTCCAGCGCAGCGGCTTTGGCTTCGATTTCTTTTAGGGCGTCAGGATTGCTGCGATAGGAATCAATAATTAATTCTTCCTCGGACGCATTTTCACAGGCGCGAGCAATGATGTCGCCAAAAACTTCGGCCTGTATCAGAGTAATTTGTGCGCCTTTGACCAGCTCAAGCAGCGCCAGAAAAGTAAGAATTAATTCACGTTTCGAGTGCGCCAATTCAAAGACTGTGCGGACATTGATTTCTTTATGTTCAGCCAGCAGCGCCCTGATTTGCCTGAGCTTTTCGCTCATGCTCATTTCTTCGCGCTGAATCTCCATTTCTTTGATGGTTTTGGCGCGGTCAAGAATTTCTTTGAAGATGCGGAGTAAATCTACAACAGTGGCGGTGACTTCAGGATTATTTTTGTCGGTGTCAAGCGGGCCGCGCGTATACACCGCTGCTTCGACCTCAGCTTTTTCGTAAAGCATATTCGCGGCGGCTTTAAATTTTTGATATTCGAGCAACTGTCCGACCAGTTCGGCACGCGGGTCTTCGTTGAGGTCTTCTTCGCCGGCGGTTTTCGGATCAGGCGGGAGCAGCAGTTTCGATTTGATATAAATCAAAGTTGCCGCCATCACTAGAAAATCTCCGGCGAGTTCAATATTCAGCGACTCAAGGAGCTTGATGTATTCAAGATATTCGTGCGTGATCCGCGCAATGGGAATGTCGTAAATATCAATCTCATCTTTTTTGATGAGGAATAAAAGCAGGTCAAGTGGACCTTCAAACATTTCCAGCTTAACATTGTAATTATCACGCCGCAGATCATCATCCGGGGTGAATTCTTCGGGTGTTGTAACTTTATTTTTGGTCTGTGATTTTGCCATTTTGCAGGTGGTCAGCGAACTATCTTACCAATCAATTTTCACGGCGCATCGCACTTCATCCATCACCCGTGCCGCCTCTTCACGCGCACGCTTTGATCCTTCGATAATGACATCGCGCACTTCGTCCTGATGTTCGCGGTAATAATTTATGCGCTCTGTAATCGGAGCCAGATATTCAATCAGGGCATCAGACAGGGCTTTCTTGCGGTCTACACAACCAATGCCTGCGCCGCGGCAATCCTCATCAAATTTGTCCGCGACTGCCGCTGGCACAAACAGGCGATGCGTTTTGCAGACATCACAATCTTCGGGATGACCGGGATCAGTGCGTTTGACGCGGGTGCGATCCGTAATCATTTTTTTGACTTTGGCCTGAATCGTTTCGGGCGTGTCGGCAAGCTCAATCGTGTTGTTGTAGCTTTTCGACATCTTGCGTCCGTCAAGTCCGGTGAGTTGCAAAACTTCGGTGTGGAGCGCTTCCGGTTCAGGGAAAATTTCGCCAAAAAAATTATTGAAGCGGCGGGCAATTTCGCGGGTCAATTCCACGTGTGCGGCCTGGTCTTTGCCGACCGGAACGTAATGCGCTTTGTACATGCAAATGTCCGCTGCCTGTAACACGGGATAGCCGAAGAACGCGTAATTGCCGATGTCTTTGTCGGTAATATTTTCCCGCATCTCTTTGTAAGTTGGCACTCGCTCCAGCCAGCCCAGCGGCGTCAGCGTTGAGAAAATCAAATGCAATTCCGCGTGTTGCGGCACGAGCGATTGCGCAAAAATTGTACACTTGTCTGGATCAAGCCCCGCCGCCAGCCAATCCGTCACCATCGCCAGCGTATTTTCCTTCAGCTTTGAAGTATCGGCGTAATCGGATGTGAGCGCATGCCAGTCAGCGACGAAAAAATAGCACTGATAGCTGTCCTGTAATTTGACCCAGTTTTTAAGCGCACCTTCATAATTGCCCAGATGCAATTTTCCCGTCGGGCGCATTCCGCTAACAATTCGTTTCATAATCAGAGTGGATTCCTAAGAGAAATTTTTCAGGTGGCGTCCTGGTCAGCAGGCAGGCAAGGAGAGCATTACCTGCTTGTTTACGACTTCACAGTAATGATCGTGCGAAGCGAACGAAGGGGCTAACGATGGTGCTGAAGATGCCGCTATACATAATTGCCAGCAGGATGAAAAATCCAAAGGGACGCAGTTTTTGAAAGGTTTGTGCGGCGTTGTACGGCAGTAAACTTTCGAGCATTGCACCACCATCCAACGGCGGGATCGGCAGGAAATTCAGCATCATCAGGACAATATTTAACCAAATGCCTGTCCATAAAAATGTTTCGACGCCATCCTGGAAAGAGCCTAATGAGTTACCCAGGGACGAGCGCACAATTTTGCATAAAATCAAAAAGATAATCGCCAGCGAAAGATTGGTTAACGGGCCGGCTGCCGAGGTCCAGAACGTTCCCCATCGCACATCGCGCATCCGGGAAGGAGTCACAGGGGTACTCGCCCAACCGACAATCATTGAGCCTCCCGTCGCAAACAAAAGTAACAACGGCGCAAGAATCATGCCGGTTGGTTCACGCTGAATATGTGGCAGGGGGTTGAGCGTCAATTGTCCCGCCTCTTTGCCCGTCGGATCGCCCCAGCGAAATGCCATCCAGGCATGCGCTGCTTCGTGACAAGCGGTCGAGAAAAGAAACACGACGAAAGTGATTGCAATTTTACCGAGGTCTAAACCTTCCACGTTTAGTACTCCTTAACTTGGGTTCCAAACTACAGCAGGAGCAAGTTAGCACGGGGTTGGAAGCACTGTCAATTTTGCCTCCTGCGTGTTTTTGCCTATACTTTAACGCGCTCAATTTCGGCCCCGACCGCACGTAATTTTTCTTCGATCTTTTCATAGCCGCGATCAATATGATAAACGCGATCAATCCACGTTTCCCCTGCGGCGGCTAACCCGGCCAGCACGAGCGAAGCCGAAGCGCGCAAATCCGAGGCAATCAATTTTGCTCCGGTCAATGGTGTCGGGCCGTGGACGTGCGCATCGTGTCCGCTGACTTTAATGTTTGCGCCAAGCCGCTGCAATTCGCTGACGTGCATAAAGCGATTCTCGAAAATTGTTTCCGTCACGGCGGCATCACCTTCAGCCTGTGTCAGCAAAGCCAGATATTGCGCCTGCATATCGGTAGGGAAGCCGGGATAAACTTCGGTTTTGACATCAGCCGCACGTAAACCGCCGTGGCCTTTGACATGTAAAGTCGTGTCGTTGATTTCGTTGATTTCGACTCCGACCATGCGCAATTTTTTAATTACGGCGGTCAGGTGATGCGGATTGCAATCCGTGATTTCCAGTTCACCACCAGTAATCGCGGCGGCAATAATTAACGTACCGGTTTCGATGCGATCAGGAATAATCGAGTGCTCTGCGCCATGCAATTTTTCCACGCCTTCAATCGTAATTACAGGCGTACCTGCGCCGGAAATTTTCGCGCCCATCTTTGTCAGCAACGCCGCGAGATCGTCAATTTCCGGTTCACAGGCAGCGTTGTGTAAGCGCGTCGTTCCCTGTGCCAGCGTTGCCGCCATCAGCAAATTTTCAGTCCCGCCCACGGTCACAATTTCAAATTCAATGTCGGCTCCCTGCAACCGCTCAGTCCGTGCGTGAACTACACCGTTATGCAGTTCAATTTTCGCGCCCATTTTTTCCAGCGCTGTCAAATGCAAATCTATCGGACGTTGCCCAATCGCACAGCCGCCCGGCAAACTCACTCTGGCCTCACCAAAACGGGCGAGTAGCGGCCCTAAAACCAGCACCGAGGCACGCATGGTTTTGACCAGTTCATACGGCGCTTCATAAGCATCAACAGTGCTGGCATTGATTTGATGCGTGCGGAGTTCAGGGACTAAAACCGTGCAGCCTAAATCTTCCAGCAGGCGTCGCATCGTAATCAGATCGCGGACATACGGGACGTTGCGCAGGGTCACCGTCTCAGCCGTTAAGAGCGTCGCCGCGAGGCAGGGCAGCGCCGAATTTTTTGCCCCACTGGCCGCTACTTTTCCGTGCAGGCGATTGCCACCAACAATTCTAAATTTATCCATAGCCGACAATTTAGCGCAAAAAAATGTGGGAAGATAGGGACGAAAAGATTCAAAAATAATGGGAGTATGCTCCCTTTGCCTTAGCACTATTCGCCCTACAGCTTGCCAGGGGAAAATAGCTGGAAAGAAAGGCCGCATGGTTGAACGGTAAAAATTGTTTTTAAGAAAGAAAAAAGTTGACAAATTTTGGCACCTTGTTTACCTTTGCCGCGCAGAAAAATATTGTCATCTGAAAATTCATTTTGCTGATCTTGAATTGTACAGGGCTAGTCCTAATTACCTTTCCATAGCCTGATTGTGCCATTCAATTTGATTGGTGAGGTGTGTTCAGAAGGTTTAATTTGGTAGCCCCAAAACCTCGCAGTATTTCTCCCAGGGTTAAAGGCCGAGAAATCTTAAATCTGAAAACGCGAATAGAGATAGTTGCGGTAAAATTACTCCAGTCTGTCTTTTTAGTGCGTTTCCTTGTTTCTGAAAGTAGAAGTTTCCCGCGGCTTCAACGTTTGCATCTCTGCTCTCCGATATAAATTAATTTTGTTTTTCCTACTTAATCCTCAAGTTCAGACTTGAGGGAAAATGTGCCCCATTTTCCGCCAGCAGATTCTGATCTTCCCACCAGGCCCAGCCCTGCTCGCTTTTTAATCATCCCTGGAGGTTACGATGAAAGTCAGAATTTTCCTGTTGACAGTTCTCTTCGCTGTCAGCCTCATTTTTAATTTAAGCCTGCGCGTACCGAATCAAGCGGTCGTTCAGGCACAAGCCACATCCAATTGCCTCACCACTGAAATTCCGGTGGTAACGATTGGCTCCAACAATGATTCCTTTCTGTTGGCAGACCCGTTAAAATTAACGCTGCTCAGTTCCGGTGGTGACGCTTCATTCTTTTCCACAAACGATCAGAATTTTGGCGGTAATGCGACGTTAACGCGCATTGCTCAGGCTGGCGGCAGCGCCAAAGGACTCACGATTTCTTCCGTCGGTGGAAAGGCCGTGGCGTTGTCCTGCCGCGACGCATTCTGGGATATAAATTTTATGTTAGCGAGTACGGGCGCAACCGCCGGCGACAAGATTCGCCTGTTTATGCAACCCGACGAAACGGGTAATGGGGCTTTTGATCTGGCTCGCTTTGAAGTTGCGGCTGGCAGCGGCGGCGCGAATCTTACTTATCTTGAGCCAACTTCCAAACTCTCTGCCAATGGGCACGTTGAGCAAAAATTAGGCGCGTTTCTGCCTTATAACATTGGTGCCGGGCAAAGCGGTAAACGCACTGATCAGATCAGCATTTCACTTTCAATGGATAAAAAGGCTCCGACGATGACGTGCCTGCATTTGGGGATTGAAATTGTCCGCGATGGTGGAATGGGAACCAGCAGTATCGTCTTTAACGACATCGTTCTTGTCCGCGAAGGCAAGCCCGCCCAGGGCACAGGATTATTCACTGGTCAGCCCGGAAATTATCCAACCGGCACTGTCTGTGACCGCGTGTGTCCGGCTTGCCAGGTAACTTGTGTCAGAGCGGATGTCCCGGTCACAACGGTCGGCGCAAATAACGATCAGTTCCTG
>JANMKB010000443.1:0-13707 GCA_031371805.1 Blastocatellia bacterium
ATAAGACGCGACCGGGAAGGAAACCTTTTTCAAGGAACGGCTGGAAATGTTTGGCGTAATATTCGTTCCAGCCATATTCCTGCAATGATTCAAAACTCATGATTGTCTGCTCCGGCACAGAGTTTGTGCCACTTTTGCGGTCTGATCTGGTAACACTTGATTAATCCTTGGGTTGATAGGCAGGAGAAAAGATGCCGCCATAACTTCAGACACAACAAACCGCTGCCGCCACAAGAGCGGCAAATAATATACGTTATCTCAGCAACTTTTTTTATTAGACAATCATAGGCGAAATAAGATCGGTGCGAGCATACACAATCGGCAAAGCAGGGGCAACCATAAATTCAATGCCCGAATTGTGCGAGCACAGCGTTTTGCTGCGCTGACAATTTGGGGTTCACGTTAATGCGCTGGCGACCAGGATTTTTATCACGCAACAAACCATAGGGTAAAAGATTTTCGGACAAATCAAGCTTCTTCGTGCCTTCGATATAATCACGAATCAAATTATCAAATTTGCCCGGTTTTCTCAGACTCGACAAAACCTCTCGATTACCGATTTCGTTTTTGCTGTCACGATAATTCTGGTACATCTCGCGCAGGACATCCGTTACATTTTTTTGCCCTTTGCTTTGCCGGCGTAGCTCCAAATCATACAGCCACGCAACCAACGTTCCTTTGCGATAAACCAAATTATAGTTCGCCGCGCTGGCGAATTTTTCCGGCGAGGCGGCAAGCAGCGAAACGGTTTCGCGTACCGGATTTGCCTGATACAGCGCGTCTTCATTGCTCATTTCGTCCAGCAATTCCGGCAAGCCAAGCAATTTCAAACGATTCAACGTCAGCAGGCCGATGTAGCGGGAAAAGCCTTCCCAAAACCAGTCGAAATTTTCCCGCACGGCAAAAGCTTCGGGCAAGTAAAAATGAAACATCTCGTGCGCCAGATGCTTTTGGTAATGTTTGAGTGTGCGGGGCAAATCTTCATCAGGATTAAGCAGCATGATCACGCTACGCCCACGCGTCAGCGCCGATGAGCGCAAGCCTGTAATGGGAACCGGAAATGGCAGGAGTGTCACAAGAAAATTATTTTCTGCGGCGTTGCCAATAATTTCTGCCTGTTCGCGCGCAATCGCTCCAATCATCAGCGCCACTTGCACGTCAGAAAGATTCCGTTCACCAGCGATGGCAATTTGAACGTGAAGGCGACCAACGTTGATAATGTGGCTTCTCATCCGACCCAGAAAAAAAACTGCTTTCTGCACATCAGCAACTTCAAAGGCTCCATAACTTTCCCGCTCGGTGGTCGCAATTTGCCAATTGTCAGGAGCGTTAATTTTTAAGCGCACCACTGACTCCAAACATTTTTTCTCGCTCACCAAACAGAGGTCAGGCAAAATATCCGCGAGCAAAATAAATCCGACTTGTGGGCCAAGGCTGGTAGTCAGCGCATATCTGCCAGGATCAACCGAAGCCCCCATCAGCTGTGCCAGGCGGATTTCGTAGGCAAAAGATATTTCCGTCGCGTTGCCAGCGTTGAAGCGGTAAATCCCGTTGCCCAATATTTCCGGCAGGATTCTCTGGTCGTTTGCGTCTTTAATGCGCAGGCTGAAAACGCGTTCACTCAGTTTTTCGATGCCAGCGAACCGATCAACAAAGCGCATTTCAAATTTCCCGTTTGGCGGTAATTCAGAAACCGTACAACTTACTTTGAATGATTGTGCCGAGGGAGCGATTTCAGAGATTTGACAAAAAGCTGGTACTGCAAAAACAGGCGAGCAAAAAAGCAAAAATAAAGCCACGCTGATAATTAATTGCAATAACAAAAACCGTTCACCACCCACATAACACCGGAAATTTTCTTTCACAATTCCTCCAACCGCAAATTGATAATATACATTGTGTCTACAATCAAAACTGCAATTGGAGGATAAAATAACACACTAAAGATGCCATCAAGTAACGTCGTATCCTTCATCATATCGGGAAACGTGTTCTCCACAACAAAGCTGAACAAAAGTCCCAGCCCGGTGGCAAACAAATAACCGCCGACAATAAAGCTCAGGGCAAATTGTCGGGTAAATGGTTTCTTACTTACAGCTTCGCTCTTGAACGATTTTCTCAGCTTGGGATAGGTGTAGTGATCGAAATGACGCTTCAGGCTTAAGACCAAATGAAAAATGCTGGCGGCAAAAATAAAAATGATAACGGCGTACCAGAGCGGATTCGCCAATTCAATGATGCCAGGTTTGAGTGCCGCAACCACAAATGTCGTAATAAATAATGTCACGGTAGTAAAAACTGCGTGGCCTCTGATTTTTGTTTCCAGCCGCTCTCGCGCCAGCCATTCATTCACCGCCCGATCAGCCTGCGCCTGGTAATATGCCTTCCGCGCAACTCTGGCGGATTGTTGCGCACGCTGGACAGATGCGCGATCAACTGTAGTGCCTTCGCGGTCATAAATATCGCGCCGCTGCGGGTCAATCAAAACGTGATACGCGTTGGTAATCCGCGAAAATCTGCGTGCTGAAGCAGGATCAGGATTTATGTCAGGGTGATATTTACGCGCCAGACGGCGGTACGCGGATTTTATTTCGTTGGGGCTGGCGATGCGATTAACGCCCAGCATGCGGTACAAATCAGCCACGTGCGAAACCTCAAAGACTCGGTCAGAATTTCTGTGTGATTCCCGCAACGGCCATTGACACAATCGCGCAGGGAGAAGGGATAAGTGTCAGTCGGGGCAACCGCACGAGATATTTGTATTGTACGAATTATTAACGAGGTTTCAAGCTGAATATTGAACGCGGGGACAGGAAAGCATTTCACACAAAGACGCAAAAAATAATTTGGCAGGCAGGAATCGCTGATTTACTAATCACCCTTTCGCCTCAAATCATTTTTGCATCTTTGCGTGAGAACCACGCATGCACTGGGTCGCCGCTATAAAATCAGTATCCCAGCATAGCTTCTGGGAAGAAGCCATTCGCAGCAACAGAGAGTGCGACCTCATCAACAGCCATCTCCGTCCATAATATCTTTAACAAATCATTTTGAGAGCTGGCATCTCTACTTGATCCCAAGCGAGGGTTTTCTTCATCAAACAATAAACAATCAACAGCAATATATTTTATCCCGCGATGCTTTCTATCCACGTTTTGATTAGCTGGCAATACTCAAAGCCAGCAAAGAGTATTTTCTTACTTTCCCAGTCGGACACACAAGGACGATGCTGCTCGATCATGGGTCTCACAAAGAATATTTAGAAACGGAAATCAAGCAGCTTGAGCCGCCAAAATCACGCCGGAGCAGAAGGCCGTCGCGCAACAAGAAAATCCGGTGAAACAAGGCTTTGTGGTGCTCGCGAAGCGGTGGATCGTGGAACGAACAAAGGCGTGGCTCAATCAATGTTGGGTGCTGTGGAAGAATGGCGAAGGTCGCCTGGTCACGAGTGAAACGAAGATTAGAATTTGTGCCCTTCGCTTGATCTTACGCAGAATCGCCTAATCAATTTATTGCAAACAGGTTCTATAAACCGTAGCAACTGTATCGGCGATATGGCGCCAGTTATCTCGCGCAGAAACCGCCGGAACATTAGCGAGGGGAGCTTCCGGCCCACTCATAAAGGTTTGGGAAAGGGCAAATTTTTTATTGGGAGTCAATCCCAGCGTCACCCCTACTGTTTTTCCGCTTTTTACATTATTTTCAAATAGATTATCCCAGCCATTAACGAGAAACCCTGTCACAGTCGCTTTGTCGTTAATGGCATATTTCGCACGGACACCCGCGTGATAATACGGTCCGTAAGTAAATAACCAACCGCGTGAATAATTGAAATTATCTTTGGTTTCGATGACTTCCGCTCCAATAGGAGTCACAAATTTACCGAAATCAATGGTTAAGCCTCCCGGCGCAACATAGCTGCCGTAGGCCTGTAAAATGTGCTTCGTCGCCTCATTCCGACTGGAATCACTCACCGAAATAACGCGATCAACTGTTTCACCTAAACCGACATCCAGGCGAAAGCCTAAGCGACTGTCTACGGAGTTTTTCTTCTCAACTGTGATTTTTCCCAATTGCAACTAAACGCATTATGACGCACATCAAAAGCGCGCCCCTGCGTGAACAGATCCACCTTGTTATTGTTGTAGCTATAGTAACCATCTATGATGCCGCTCACTTCAACATCACGCAAAAAGCTCAAGACGCCATCCTGTTTGTTCACTTCTTCCTTCAGCGTAGCAACTTGTTTTTTCAAATCATTTGCGACCTGTCTGACGGGTACTGTCGGCACAGTCGTAATTGTTGCACCAGCATTCGCCTCAGTCATCACGTTGAGCCGCGACAGGTTTTCTTTGAGGCTGCAAATGCGGTCTTTCAGGGCATTGATAGTTTTGAGCAATTCAGTCGGATCAGCAATTTTTTTAGGCGGCTCCGCTTTGTTGTCGTTTGTCGGAGCCGCTTTATGCGGATCGTTTGGCGGATGATTGACAGTCCATAACTGTTGAGCCTGTGTCGCGTGGACTGTGGATAACAAAATCCCCATCGTGAAAACAGCCAGCGAGTTCTTTTTAATCCAACACATCATGGTTTAATTCCTTCCTTAATTTGAGTGGGTGCGGCGCCAGCCGAAAGCTACCTGGCGACGAAAATTGTCGTGACAAGCAGCAGGTTCGCCTTGTGCAAATCAGCGAGAGTTAATAGTGGAAAATCACACTTATTCAAGTTGCCGTGTGATTTTTTTCAAAATGAGGTGCCAGGGTTGATGGACTGTTGGTGAGCCTTATTGATTGATAATTGCTCTCTGGCAAGGTGGCTCTGGTTGAATCGTAATAACCTTTGCGAGTGCGAATGATTGTTTTTTGATTCGCCTCTTTTAACTTGATGGCAATCTTCCTCCACTTGCCTTTGCGTGTCTCATTTGTTGGCGCGTACCCAACGCTATATTGCTGACGCAAGAGCAGTGCAATGCGGTAGGTAAAGGCTTCCAAATGATGTTTAGAAGAAAGAAAAAATGCTTCACCGCCAGATTGCCACGCAAGCTTTTGTAATAAATCCTGTGCGCTCATCCGACAAACCGCACCGCAATTCATTCCAGCAAAACTGGCTGTCCCAATGGTATAAATCTGTGCGTCCGCTTCTTTCACTGACTGTAGCAAACGGCGCACGTCGAGGCGGGAATGATTGTCTACACCGTCAGAAATTACGAGCAGCACACGTTTGGGATGACGCGCTTGCTTGAGTTTTTCCAGTCCGAGCGCGACCCCATCCTGGAGCGCTGTGTTGCCGTGCGCTTGCAGCGAAGCAATTTTTTTGAGCAGATCATCACCATCCGTAAAATCCATGAGCAAGCTCGGCTCGTCATTAACCCCTATCAAAAAAAACTCATCGTCGTAATGAGAAGTTTCGATAAATGCCTTGAACGCACTTTCTGCTTCTTTCAGGTATGTCGCCATGCTGCCGAAGCTGTCAAAAACCACGCCAATGCTCGCTGGAGTATCTACCGTGCGAAAGAACGCAATGTGTTGCCTGACGCCGTCTTCGTAAACTTCAAATTGATTTTCTCCCAGCCCCATCACCGGCAAGCCTTGCGAGTTCATGACATTGATGTCGAGACTGACAACCTCCGTACTTAATTGCAGCTTTGGTTTACCTTCATGATGAGTGTTCGGATTTTTGCTTGAGCCAATAATTTGTATTGCCTCCTGGCCCGCAATGAAGGGTGTCCGAGCGAAGGCTCGTCCAACAAACATAAGCACAGATAATAATAATGCATTTAGTAATTTATTCGACATCTACATTCTACTTATTGACACTGCTAATCAATTACTATGCCGCAACTTTCCCCTGTAAAATCAGCGTGATTTTGTATTTTTAGCGACCTTATGTCTGAGTAGTGAGGCAACCTGAGACAGCAAAAAATATGAAATATTCCCCTCCAGAGGCTGATGGATAGGGAAGAATATTTTTTCTATTTTGGGATTCGGCGAGAAAAATGGCGAAGGTAAACATGTCTGTTTAGTAGAGGTCAGGCTGAGAGGTTCCTTGCTGTCATAAAACAAAAAAGCGGTGAAGCTCAAAAGAACCTCACCGCATCAAAGAGTCCATCAACTAAGCACCAGCTACGGAAGTAACTTGTATAAATACAGATTGTTATCAAGCCTCAGCTTCCACCGAGACCTGATAGCAGAATTTTTTTAGAAAGTGATGCCGTAGTAAATAAACAAAGCGTTATTTTTCTTGCCTCTATTACCGACACTATAGCCAATATTAAAAAGTCCGTTTTTCGGCAAAGCGATTGAAAATCCAGGTGTCACATAACCAAGCGCGTTGTTGCCGCTAAACCAGTCCGCGACGAAGCTGACTTTTTTGTTGAGTGGCTGTTCATAACCTACCAACACGCCGCCCTTGGTCGCCTTCTTGCCGTTTGGCCCGGCTCCGTCATAACTTGCCAGACCATAGCCACCAAAGGTCAGGCGTGCGCCATGATCGCCCGTGAATTTTTTACTAACGTTGGCATAGAACAACCCGAAACTATCGTTGGCTTTGCGATCCTTAAGCGGAGTATAAGCAATCGCACCCAATGAGACGGCGGTTCCGCCTTTTTCGTTCGCGTAGGCTTGCCATTTAATATTAGGTTGAATATATAAAATCGTAGGTGCGGCGGAGCGGGTCGCGGCGACGTTCACACCAACTTCAACATTGCCGCCAACGCCAAAGACGGCGCGCGGAACATACGCTTGAAAACCACCATTCTTATCGCTTTCAAGATGACCGATAAAATCCATTTCAAGATAGGTTTTCTTCTTGGCTACGACATCTGTGGATGGAATATTAAAGATCGTAGACTGTGCGGATGCCGGGATGCTTAAAGCTGTGATCAGACAAGCCGCAGCGACTCCAAAAAAAGTAAATTTAGCTTTAGAAATCATTATTTATGTACCTTTCAAATATGTATAATGCATTCTGACAGGCACACCTCTTGAAACAATAACTGTCTGGTTTCATACTGGCGAGGCAGCCGTTCAGATAACTTAGTTTATAAAAACCCGTTCGGTTGTGTACGGGCGTTCTGGTAAGTGCAAATTAGACAGAACGCCCTTTTTATTTTGCCTGAAATTAGACAGCGTGTTCTCCGTGTTCTCCCGTACGGATGCGAATCGCATCATCAACGTTGAAAACGAAAATCTTGCCATCACCAAATTTCCCAGTCCGCGCAGCCTTTGAAATTGCCTCGACCGCGCCGTCCAGCGCTTCATCATCCAAAACCAATTCAAGTTTTACTTTGGGGACGAATTCGACTTTGTATTCGCTGCCTCGATAAACCTCAGTGTGGCCTTTTTGACGACCAAAGCCACGGACTTCACTGAGTGTCATCCCTTGTACACCGACCGCCTGTAATGCGTCTTTTACGCTTTCCAGCAGATGAGGGCGAATAATTGCTTCAATTTTTTTCATAATAACTTCTCCTGTTTGGTGCCCTAGCCAGTTTCTTTCAAGATCAACCTGACTCCCCCGAAACAGGCGCTATCAAGCGAAACTTGCCGGACAGAATTTTAGCTTCTGGCTTCGATGACCTCGCCTGCTGCTGCGTAAGAGGCAGAGCTTCCGAACGAACCCAGACTGCCTGTGTCAGTATCAAAGTTGTAGCCCTCTTCGCCGTGCTGGCTGAAATCAAGACCTGTGATTTCGTCTTCACCAGTCACGCGTAAGCCAATTGTTTTATCAACCAGAAAGAGAATGACCAGCGAACCAACCGCGCCTAAAGCAACCGCGACCAGAGAAGCAATTAATTGGTTGATGACTTGTTTGCCATTGCCTTCAAGTAACCCGCTCGGCAGAACCTTGTCACCATCTTTGAAGACTGCATTGATAGTGCTGTTGGCAAAGACGCCGGTCAGAATCGCACCGGTAAATCCACCGACTCCGTGGACACCAAAAGCGTCGAGGGAATCATCGTAGCCAAGTCTTTTCTTAACTTCCGTGACAGCCACGAAACAAACAATCCCAGCAATGAAACCGATAGCCAGAGCAGCCATTGGCGTGACAAAACCTGCTGCCGGAGTAATGCCGACCAGGCCTGCCACGGCTCCTGAAATACCACCGAGAACAGTTGGCTTACCCTGACGAATCCATTCCGCCAGCAACCAGCCAAGCGCGGCGGCGGCGGCTCCGAAATGTGTTGTGACAAAGGCGTTGGAGGCTAATCCGTTGGCTGCGACTGCGCTGCCCGCATTGAAGCCAAACCAGCCAACCCAGAGCAAACAAGCACCAATCACACTGAGCACCAAGTTATGTGGAGCAAATGGAGTACGCGGATAGCCGATGCGTTTGCCCAGATAAAGCGCACAAACCAGCGCAGAAAATCCTGATGAGATATGAACGACTGTGCCGCCCGCAAAATCCAGCGCAGGAACTTTGCCGCCCAGAAAAGCATTCAAATAACCGCCATCGCCCCAAACCATGTGGGCTAACGGGAAGTACACAACAATTGACCACAACGAACAGAAAGCCAGCATCGCGCTAAATTTCATGCGCTCCGCAAAGGCTCCGGTAATCAGCGCCGGAGTGATGATCGCAAACATCAACTGGAACACCATGAAGGTCAAATGAGGAATCGTACCCGCATAAGCAGAAGGCGCGGTGCCGACACCATTCAATAAAGCAAAATCAAAATTCCCGATGAAGGCGCTGCCTTTGGCGAAAGCCAGACTGTAACCAAACAAAGCCCAGATCACTGTAATCACCGCCATCATCACAAAGCTTTGCATCATGGTGGCGAGAATGTTTTTACGACGAACCAGACCACCATAAAACAGCGCCAGGCCAGGTCCCGTCATGAGTAAGACTAAGGCTGAGCAAACCAGCATCCACGCGTTATCGCCCGCGGTTTGCGCGGCCACAACAGCGTCTTCAGCTTTCTTCAGACGTTCTTCAATCGTGGGAGCGGCAGTTTGCGCTATCGCCATCACAGCGAACAGCATGGAGCACAGCACCATGAGCGCTTTGCTTAGTAGAAAGTTGTTTTTCTTATAGGTAATCATAAATTACTCCTGATAGTGGTTTAGTTAATGAATCCAAAAACTTCAGGCTTCATCCGTTTTGAGAGTTCGGTAAATAGCTGCTTCGATTTCCGATAATTTGTCATCGGATAACTTGCTGCCGTGTTCATCTGTTACATAAAAAATATCCAGCGCCAGATTTCTTTCAGTGGCAACTTTGGCAAAGGAAATATCTAAATTCAGTTGCGAGAGCGCACTCGTGATTTTGTAAGCCAGCCCTAAACGATCAGGCGTCATCACCTCAAGAATTGTGCTCTTGTCTGAAGTTTGGTTATCCCAGGTAATTTTTGTCGCGGCGGTTTTGGCACTCAGGCTGCGCTTGCGTGATTTCAACCGCGCCGCCTCAGCCTTCAATTTCTTTTCAACGGCGGCGGCAATATCTAATTCTCCTTCGAGTGTGCGTTTGATCGCAGTGTCAATCTGTTCCCAGCGCGTTGGGTCAATCAACGGTTCCCCGACCGAATCAGCTACTTTGAAAGAATCAATGGCGATGCCATCGTTGCGCGTATTCAAATGAACACTCAGAATATTTACCCCCTGTGCGGTCAGGGTTCCGGCGATGGAGGCAATGAGGCCACGACGGTTGATCGCACTGACGTGTAAGTCGGTGCAACGTGCCTGCGTATTGATTCGCCAGCTTGTTTTCACGACCCGTGAGTGCAATGAATTCGCCAGGCGGATATGCTCAATGATCGTTTGCGGCAACGTGAAACGTGCATAATCTTCGGGCAATAAAGTGAAATGAGATTGCACTTCATCAATGCCGACTTCGTTCGCCAGCATCAGCGCAATGTGATTACGAAGCTGTTCGACGGCAGCTCCATCTTGCGGTTCGGGAACAAAAACGGCACGCGCCTTCAGGTATAATTCCCAGATCAGCGCATCTTTCCATTCATTCCAGGTGCCAGAACCGACGGCATTAATATCCGCGTAAGTCAGCAACGTCAGTAAATTTAATTGCTCCAGCGATTTCACTACTTTCGTGAAATCAAGGATGACTTTTTCATCCGATAAATCACGGCGTTGCGCGATGTGCGACATCGTCAAATGCTGCTTGATCAAAAATCGAATTTGCTTTTTGGCGGCATCGTCAAGGTGAAGACGGTTGCAGACACGTTCGGCAATCACCATTCCTTTTTCCGTATGACCTCCACCGAGTCCTTTGCCAATGTCATGAAACAATAACCCCAAATGCAAAACCGACGGATCACTGATTTCGTTGTAAAGCTGACGATAACGATCCAGCGTTCGGACGCGAGAATTATGCAATTCATCCATTACTTCAACGGCGCGAATTGTGTGTTCATCAACGGTAAATTTGTGATAGTGGTCATGCTGAACCAGACAAGTTACTCGTCCGAATTCCGGCAAATATTTGCCCAGAAAATCTACTTCATGCATTTGCCGCAGCGCTGCCGCCGCCCGCCCTTTCACTTTCAGCATTTTGATAAATGATTGTGCGACTTCCGGCGAAGATCGAAATTCACGATTCACCAGCGGCAAATTTTCCTGAATGCGCCCCTGTAATGTCGCGCTCAAACTGGCTCCTGTGGCCTGTCCATAACTGAACGCCATCATTAACTTTTGTGCATCCCAGCTTTCTCCGTCGCGCTCTAATTCAAGCGCGCCGTCACGCATCACAAAGCCGCCAATCGCCGCCAGATTTTTAATTTTTGTCAGCCAGCGACTCTTTTCGTTTACAGCCAGCGCCTGTTGGATATGTGTTCTGCACATGCTGTGCAAACGACGCGCATGTAAATAATAATCACGCATGAACAGCTCTGATGCCTGCTGTTCCGTGGAATCGTGATAGCCAAAATCAGCGGCGAGTTGCACCTGTAAATCCAGCGTCAAAACTTCAGTTTTACGATTGGTCAAAAAATGCAGGGCATTGCGCACGCGCAGCAAAAAATCGTAGGCAGTTGCCATCGCTCTGGCATCGCGTTCAGGAATAAATCCCTGCGTTGCCAGATCGGTCAAGTTGCCATATCCATACGCAATTCGTGCCACCCATAACAAGGAATGTAAATCGCGTAAGCCCCCGGCAGATTCTTTGATGTTCGGTTCCTGCAAACACGGAACGGCTCCAAATTTTTCATAACGAACATGCCGCTCTTCTACTAATCCATCAAGAATTGCGCGGCGATTTTTGGTGATGACGGATTCTTCCAGCTTCTGCTTTAAATTTTCAAAAATCTCTGCGCTGCCCCACAATAAACGTGCGTCCAGCAACGCATTCCGCGTCACTTCATCTTCTTTTGCCGTGCTGATACATTCATTCAAAGAACGAACGCTGTGACCAACCTGAAAGCCTGCATCCCACAGCGAGTACAAAATTTCCTGATTCAGAGTTTCCGCGTTATCCGCGTCACTGCGCCCATAAAGAAAGAGCAAATCAATATCTGATTGTGGTGCCAGTTCCTGGCGCCCATAACCGCCCAGTGCCACAACTGCGACCTGAAAAGAACCTTCCACCCAGCCGTTTTTTGTGCCCACCATTTGGGCAAGGCGCTGAATTAACAAATCAACTACCAAACTGCGTGCCGCCACAATTAACTCTCCGCTCACGCCAAAGCGGTGGCGCACATACAAGCGCTGCGTTTCGATCCTGATGAATTTCTTTAGTGCCGCCAGTCGGTCTTCAGGTTTCGCATGCCGTTCAATGCGGCGCAGTTTTTCTCCGGCATGTCTTTCGATGGTCTCAAAGTTGATTTGCATTTCTCACTCGTTTACTACCAGGACAAAGCTCACTTGACTAAAAAAGTAAGTGACTCGGTAATTAATACTGCAAGTGCGATGCCAGAGCGATATGCTGCCTGCTGCGTGGCGAGGAAAGGCCTGTGTTTATTGAGCATTATGATAAAAATAAGTGGAAGACTGGCTGCCAGACAGGAGACAGTGTGATACATATTTGTAGAAATAGGCAGGGCGAGTAACGATTTTGTAGGTAAAAAAATAAATAAGTGAAGGATTGATCAGCCAATATTTGCCGTGCAAGCCTCGGTTTAGTCTGTGGGATTATTCTCTAACGCTGAAATCAAAAGATCGTGCCGATGAAGCGGAAACATTAATTTTCTATTCGGCATAATGGCAATTCTCAAGAAATTGTTTACGCTCTTACTTTGAAGAAAGAAGAAGTGCGCTACAAAAATGTTGCTTCAGTATCTTGTTGTAACGATATTGTAGGACGAGGCACGAGAGGGGGGAAAAGAAAATGAGGTGGCAGAGAAACTAAACACCGTCTCTGCCACCAATTGCAGGATTCGTTACGCGGCTGGTTTGGGTGCCGGCGCGGGCAGATCGCGGGCCTCAACGATGGATTGAAAACCACATTTTGCGTGCGAGCCATCACAAAATGGTTTGTTGTTAGAAGCGCCACAACGACAGAGGCCGACTATTGCTCGGCCTCCTAAACCGAATTCCTTACCATCTGCGTCTTTGATGACGACATCGCCGACAATTTTTAGCGAGCCGTTTTTGTTCACGATAATTTCAACTTTGTCAGACATAATGTTTGTTCCTCTTCTCCTTGAATAAATGTTACCGGGGCTTTTCGAGCTTGAATTTGAGCAGTTGCTTTATATCCGAAGCGGGGCAAAAAACAAAGACCCGCCGCTCCCGGCAGGTCATAAATGAACAAGGAAGAGAGTAAATTTATGGCAGGCTCGTTTCGCCCATTAAATATTGATCCACACAACGCGCCGCATCACGACCATCGTGAATCGCCCACACCACCAATGATTGTCCGCGTGACATATCACCCGCTGCAAACACACCCGGAATACTCGTCATCCGATTTCCGTCAATTGCGACATTCCCGCGCTCGTTAATATTAACGCCAAGCTGGGCCAGCATCCCGTCTTTTTCCGGGCCGAGAAAACCCATTGCCAGCAGCACAAGCTGCGCCGACCAGATTTTTTCAGTCCCTGGCAGGGGTTGCGGGCCAAAGCGTCCCTGTTCATCTTTGCCCCACTTAATATTGACAGTATGTAATTCTTTGACGTGTCCGTTTTCATCACCAACGAATTTTTGCGTCATGATCCCGTATGCACGCGGATCGCCGCCAAATTTAGCGGCAGCCTCTTCCTGCCCGTAATCCATTTTGTAAACTTTTGGCCATTGTGGCCAGGGATTGTCAGGGGCACGCTCATCGGGTGGACAATCCATAATTTCAAATTGCGTCAGGCTTTTGCAGCCGTGCCGCATCGAAGTTCCTACGCAATCAGTTCCAGTATCGCCACCACCAATCACGATTACATCTTTGTTGTGTGCAGGAATATATTTTCCATCTTCATGCTGGCTGTCGAGCAGGCTTTTAGTATTTGCGTGCAGGAACTCCATCGCCATGTGAATTCCTGTGAGGCTGCGACCTTCGACGGGCAAATCACGCGCCGCAGTCGCACCGCCGGAAAGCACGATGGCATCAAAATCTTTGTGTAAATCCTGCGCGGGAAAATCCTTGCCGATGTGCGTGCTGGTGACAAATTTGATGCCTTCCTCAGTCATTAAATCTACGCGCCGCTGCACGAATTCTTTTTGCAACTTCATGTTTGGGATGCCATACATGAGAAGGCCGCCAATACGGTCTGCGCGCTCGAACACTGTCACCCAATGACCAGCTTTATTGAGTTGTGCCGCACAAGCCAGG
>JANMKB010000444.1:0-9663 GCA_031371805.1 Blastocatellia bacterium
TGGGTTGATGGTGGCGCCAAAGAAGGCGATCCCAAAGATATGCCGAAAACGCCAACCTTTGTCGCGGGCTGGAATATTCCCAAACCGGATGTGATCTTCCCCATTACGGAAGAGTACACGTACAAGGCTGGCGCGGACGAATATCAGTATTTCGATGTGCCAACAAATTTCACCGAAGACAAATATATTCAATACGCCGAAGCGCGCCCGACCAATCCGAAAATCGTCCATCACATTCTGGCGTTCATCGTTCCGCCTGGCACGCCAAACATGGGCAAGATGTCGGCAGACCAGCGTTATAAAGCAATGGAGATGATGCTTAAGAGTTCGCCGTTTTATCGTGACGGGTATTTGATGAGGTTGAAACCAGACCAGCCAGTACTTGATGATACCTGCGCACCAGTTGCGGGCGGCAGACGCGGCGGCGGTGGCGGCGGCGGCGACATCCTGACGGGTTTCGCGCCCGGCCATAATGCGGACATCTGGGAAATCGGGATTGGTAAAATGGTTCCGGCTGGCTCAACGATTCGTTTCCAGATTCACTATTCCAATCAAACGCTGAATGGCAACTCGGTCGAAAAAGATCGTTCGATGATTGGCCTGGTTTTTGCCAAAGAGCAACCGAAACGTTTGCTGGTCACAAATTCTATCGGCAACATTTCTTTCAAAATTCCAGCCGGAGCGGAAAATCATAAGGTTGTGGCGTGCCGCACTTTCAATCGTGATCTGACGATTTATGCCTATGAACCGCACATGCATTTCCGTGGCAAATCAATGGAATACAAAGCGTATTATCCCGACGGAAAAGAAGAAGTTTTGATCAGTGTTCCGAAATGGGATTTTGGCTGGCAGACCAATTACGTGCTGAAACAGCCAAAGAAAATTCCAGCGGGAACGCGCCTGCAGGTGACAGCCTATTTCGATAATTCGACAAAGAACAAATTCAATCCTGATCCGACCAAAGATGTTCGTTACGGTGAGCCAACCTACGACGAAATGATGCTTGGGTTTATGGATTACGTTGTTGAGCAACCAGCGGTCGCCCAGGTAGACGCCAAAATTCTGGATAGTTACGTGGGCAAATACGAATTGCGTCCGGGTTTTGTTGCGACGATCACACGCGAGGGAAATACCCTGGTTGTCGCAATTCCAACGCGTCCTAATGTAATTTACCTGCCTGCCAGCACAACGACATTTTTCAGCAAAACTGGCAGCAGTGATTTATTGTTCGAGAAGCATAATGACCTGCTCGAAGTCATCACTGAAATGGGTCGCGCGAAAAAAGTAAAAGACGACGTAGCAACCAAATAATTTCAAAGTACGAAATTTAATCGTACTAATTTTCAGAGCAAATATCAGTTACAGGCTGCGACTAATCCTCGCAGTCTATAACTGTTTTCAGAGAGCATAACCATCATGAAAAATTTCCGCATCACCATGATTGTTTTGGTTTGTTTGCTGGGCGCGACCTTTATCGCCTTACAAGTAAGCCAGGCGTCAGGAACCAAAATTGCCGCTAAAAATGTAACCTTTAGCAAAGACGTAGCGCCGATTTTTAATAAAGCCTGCGCCGATTGTCATCGTCCCGGCGAAGCTGCGCCATTCTCGACGTTGAGTTACAGCGATGCTCGTCCGTGGGCAAAATCCATCAAAGAAAAAGTCGTCAAACGCGAGATGCCACCCTGGCATGCTGACCCGCATGTCGGTCAGTGGGCCAACGATCCGCGCCTCTCACAAAAAGATATTGATACCATCGTCGCCTGGGTAGATGGCGGCGCCAAAGAAGGCAATCCCAAAGATATGCCACCGACGCCAAAATTCACACAGGGCTGGGCCATTCCGACGCCTGATGTCGTCCTCGACATGGGTAAAGAATTCACGATGAAGCCCGGTACGCCTGACGAAATTCAATATTTTCAGGTACCGACAAATTTCACCGAAGATAAATACGTCCAGTTTGCTGAGGCTCGCCCAGGCAATCGCAAAATCGTACATCACATCATCGCGTTCGTGCAGCCTCCGGCAAAAGATGGATCCGCTGCTGCCAAACTGTCACCGGAAGAGCGTCGCAAGCTGCGCCTGAAAGCCGATCAGGAAAATATCTTTTTCAACGAAGGATTTTTGACCAAAGTCAAAGCTGATGCGCCAGTTTTTGATGATGCCTGTGCTTTGCCAAGTGGTGGTAACGGCTCCAAACGCGATGGCGCTGGAGACAACGGCGGCGAGGGCACTGGCTCAGCGATGCTATGCGGTTATGCGCCTGGCAAGAATCAGGAAATCTGGCCAGCTGGAACAGTCAAGAAAGTTCCTGCCGGATCAGTCCTGATTTTCCAGATTCATTACTCGACATTTCTGAACCCGGTTGGCGAATTGAAAGATCGTTCTGTGGTTGGTTTAGTCTTTGCCAAAAATCCGCCGGATCGTGAATTGAAAACCGTCGGCATTGGCAATCACTATTTCAAAATTCCTGCTGGCGTCGAAGATCATAAATCCGTCGCCTGCTGGACGGCGAAAGAAGATATGCACATCGTGACGTTCATGCCGCATTTGCACATGCGCGGGAAATCAATGGAGTTCAAAGCCTTCAATCACGAAGGTCGCAGCGAAGTCGTCAGCAATGTGCCGAAATACGATTTCAACTGGCAGCTTGTGTATTACGCGAAAAAGCCGGTTGCGATTCCAAAAGGCACACGCATTCAGGTGACGACAGTTTGGGATAATTCGACCAAAAATAAATACAATCCCGATCCCAAAAAAGACGTGCGCTGGGGTGATCCGACGTATGAGGAAATGACGATTGGCTGGATTGATTACACGTTAGATAAGCAGAATCTAAAGACAACTGCGATGAAGTAAACTGGTTCCCGGTCAGTATCACCTGCGGTACTGGCCGGAACTTTTACAGAGGCACATCATGAAACGTTCAGCAATTTTCCTTACCGCAAGCCTGGCCTGCACAGTCTTTTCGTTCTTTGCAGTCAGCGCCAATAATTCACCAAACCCTGCGCCTGTCGCTGTCACCTTCAGCAAAGACGTAGCGCCGATTTTTAATAAAGCCTGTGCCGATTGCCATCGTGCCGGAGAAGTCGCGCCGTTTTCCGTGGCGAGTTATGCCGACGTTCGTCCGTGGGCAAAATCTATTCGTGAAAAAGTCGCCGCAAGAGTCATGCCGCCCTGGCACGCTGATCCGCATTTTGGTAAGTTTTCCAATGATCGCAGTCTCTCGCAAAAAGACATTACCACCATCGTCGCGTGGGTTGATGGCGGAGCTAAAGAAGGCAACGTCAAAGACCTGCCGCCTGCGCCAAAATATTTTGACGGCTGGACAATTGGCAGACCGGATCAAACCTTCACGATTCCTGAACAAACCTTTGTTGAATCCGGCGTCGAGAAATATCGCTATATCAGTGTCCAAACTAATTTCACCGAAGACAGATGGATTCAAAAGGCGGAAATTCGCAGCACCGGACGCGCCGCCGTGCATCACGTCATAGTTTTTGTGCAGGATCAAAAAAGCGCCGGGACACAGGACGGCAACCTGCTGGCGGGCGTAGCGCCGGGCGAACAACCTGCGATCTTCCCTGCTGGCTTCGGCAAGAAAATTCCGGCTGGCTCAAAATTAATGTTTCAATTGCACTACACACCCAACGGCAAAGATACCAAAGATGTGACGACGATTGGCCTGATTTATGCCAAAGAAACTCCGCAACACGAAATCAAAACCAAGCCGGTATTGAATGTTCGCTTTGTAATTCCGGCGGGCGCGGACAACCACGAAGTGCAATCCAGCTTCACTTTTAAAGAAGGCGTTCATATCACCAGTTTTATGCCGCACATGCATTTGCGCGGGAAAGATTTTGTCTTTAAATCTGTGACTCCCGATGGTCAGACGACTACGTTATTGAGCGTTCCCAAATACGATTTTAGCTGGCAAACATATTATTTACCGACCGAACCAGTTGTCATTACACCGGGAACAAAAATCGAATGCACAGCGCATTTCGACAATTCCAAAAACAATAAATACAATCCCGATCCAACGAAGGAAGTTCGGTGGGGTGATCAGACCTGGGAAGAAATGATGATTGGCTGGGTCAGTTATTATTCCGATAATACAGCCCAACCAAAATCTGTCGCATCAGTGAATTAAGGCTTGAATTAAGCTGCCAGCCTGTTATCGAATTCACCAACAAGCTGGCAGCTTAATTCGACATTTTCAGCATATAAAATGGCTGTAAGTACAAGAAAATCCCTATCTCGATTGTTGCTGCTCCCTTTTGCCATTTTATTAGTTTCGCTTCCCGTCACATCTCACGATCCAATCACCACCAGTGTGACTTTCAACAAAGAAGTCATCCGCATTCTGCAAAAAAATTGTTTTGCCTGTCATAGTCCCGGCAAAATCAAAGGCGACATTAACCTGACTTCGTTTGAGCAGGCGCGTCCCTGGGCGAAAGCAATCAAGGAAGAAGTGCTGGAAAAAAGGATGCCACCTTTTCAGGCGGTCAACGGCTTCGGAGATTTTCAGCACAGCTATCTGCTCCCGCATCGGGACGTTGAATTGCTGGTTTCATGGATCGAAGGCGGAGCGCCACGCGGCGAAGAAAAGGACATTCCTAACCCGCTAATTCCCGCTGCAAGCTGGAGCTTTGGCAAACCTGATTTGAATTTGCAGCCGGAACAAATCATTACGATTCCGGCAGGCGCTGGAGAGTACGTGACAGAAATTCTCCTCTCGACCAAACTTGCAAAAGAACAATGGGCCAACGCCATCGAATTCATTCCGTCAAACAGCGCTATCGTTTCAGCGGCTGAATTTTTTATTTCTAATAAGGCTGGCGGCGAAAAAATTGGCGAATGGAACCCAAGCCAGTTAGCAATTCAGTTACCACCAGACACAGGATTTTTGCTGCCGGCACAGGCGGTCATCAAACTGAAAATTCATTATCGTCAAAGCGAAAAAGAGACCAAAGATCATAGTATTCTGGGCATCTATTTCGCCCTCGAAGAAACCACGAGACAAGTGCAAACCGTGCAGATCAAACCTGCCCCGATCACACTTGCAGCAGGCGCAACCAGGCAAAAAATTACAGCTTCGTATCTGGTCGGGAAGGCCGCTGAAGCAATCGGAATTCGACCGCTATTATTTCCTGCGGCTAAATCTATCGAAGCAGTGGCGCTCCGACCTGACGGCACGTCTGAAGTATTGATTGCGGCGCAGGCTTATCGCTTCAACTGGCAACCAAGTTATTACTTCAAAAAGCCTGTCGCGTTACCTGTCGGCACGAAAATTGAAGTTACAGGTTATCTTGAAAATGGTGAAGATAAACCGCAGCGATTCAGGCAGGCGCTATGTGAATTGATTATTGCGAAGTAGCGTAATAGCCCCCCGTCGCTACGGCTCCGGGTACAGGTAATCGCTAATTCATGCGCGGCACATTCACACTAAACGACACCGTAGTAATTTTATTATTCCGCTGAAATTGTGACCAGATGCGATAGTTGCCGGGGCGCGGAAAAAAGGTATCGAAATTGACAATTCCTGTGCTGCTGATTTTGCTGCGATCAACTCCTTCAGGAATCATTTCTGCGGGGTGAGAGTGCAAATAATCGGTCGCGTCTTCGCTGAGAATCAGCGTATGCCCCCAGGCTCCGAGATAAGGTTGTAAATCAGTGACAGGCTTTTTCGTTTGTGCGTCAGTGATTTGATATTTCAAAATCGCGGGCTGTCCGGCAACAGGATTTCCCGGCTCAAGTTTTAGTTCAAAGTTTATTCCGTCCAGTGTTTTTGCGTAATTTTTATCCGGGACGATTCTGGCTTGCGAGCCAAATAAATCGCCAGTGTAACCAGCCGTAATCAGATTTTTGTGAATGACCTGTGGCATGCCGCCAGCGGGAAATAAATCGCAGTAAATTTGATAATAGCCCGGCTTCGGCAAAACAGTTTCTATCGTGAAGCTGCTATCCGCTTGTTTGGTCGGATGGATATGCTGGAACTCAGAAAAATCGCGGCTCACGACAAACAGATGAAACGGCATGTCGTGCAAAATATTGAAGTCCTGAATTTGCTTGCCTGTTTTCGGATGAAAAACTGAAAACCGCAATTTTACTTTTTGCCTCGGCTTCACCAGCTTTGGTATAGTTTCCATTGTGACAGCGAAATCATCGGCTTCAGGCGCGGCCATTTTGATGAGCGCCATTTGGCATTTCGGACATTTGCCCTCTTTATTTGACATCACGTCGGCGTGCATCGGGCAGGCATAAAATTCCTGGTCGTCGCCTTCAGGAATCAATGTCAATCCGCATTTACTGCATTTGCCGGGAACTTTTGAAGAGACATCGCGGTGCAATGGACAGACATAAACTTTGGGTGCTGACGCGGCTGGCGCGGAAACTGGTTCCTGCGCTAAAATTGTGTGGGGCGACCAGATGACAAATGCGCCAATCAGGAGCAAAATAGTAATTCCAACTTGACTGCTGCGAACGTAATTTTTTCTGTACATCATTTTCTCTTTTCGCACTAACACTGTTAAGGATAACAAATTGAATTATGACATTAAACCGAAGTTTTTTCAGGTTGTCTCTGAGTCTTTTACTAATCGTATTATGTGCGGCGGTGGTACTCGTTTTCGGACAAAGCAAAAAAGCTAAATCAGCCGGGGACTGGTTGATGTTTGGACGTGATGTTGCCAGTTCACATTACAACCCGGATGAAAAAATTATTACGCCCACCAGTGTGGCTAACCTCAAGGTCAAATGGATATTCGAAGCGCAGGATGATATTTCAGCGCAGCCAATCATCGCCAATGGCGTCGTCTATATTGGCTCCTGGGACGGCAAACAGTATGCAGTTGACGCCAAAACCGGCAGGAAGATTTGGGAATTCGATTGCGGGCAATCTTCGCGGGCGGCTGCCGCTTACGAAAATGGCATGCTGGCGTTCGTAGACATCGCCGGATTTCTCCATGTCCTTGATGCCAAAACCGGCACCGAAAAATGGAAGCAGCGGATTGATCCACATCGCAACACTGTAGGAACCAGCGCGCCGATTATTTATCAGGGGAAAATTTATATCGGTGTCCCTTCGCACGAAGAAGGTGCGATGCTCGGCAAAAAAGATTATGTCTGCTGTACCTTTCGCGGGGGCGTGGTCAGCTATGATGCCAAAACCGGAAATGAACTCTGGCGCTGGTATGTGCTGCCCGATCCGGCCATCGAACGCGGCGAGAAAAAAAGTGGCCTCAAATGGATGGGGCCATCGGGGGGAGCCGTGTGGTCAACTGTCAGTCTCGACCCTGCTGCCAGGCGTCTTTACGTCACGACTGGCAACCAGTATACCGGGCCAAATATGGATAATGCCAACGCCATCGTAGCGCTGGATTTGACCACTGGAAAGAAGGCGTGGTCATTCAAAGGCGTCCCGCGTGACATCTGGAATTTTGATTGCCGCAACACGCCGGAGTGTGACGATCTGGATGTTGATTTCGGCTCATCGCCAGTATTTTTCAAAGGCGCAGGCGGCAAACGATTGATTGGAGCCGGGCAGAAAAGTGGCTGGTATTACGCGCTGGATGCAACCACCGGCAAACTGGCCTGGAAAACCGAAGTCGGGCCAGGCGGCAAATTGGGCGGCATCGAATTCGGCAACGCTTCGGATGGCGAACGGGTTTATACGGCAATTTCCAATCATCCGAAACAAGGCTCGGTCAATGCGCTGGACGGCGCAACCGGCAAAGTTTTGTGGTCTACTCCCAGCCCGGATAAAAAAGCCAACTTCGGCCCCATTACGGTCACCGGCACGGGTAACAATCGGCTAGTCTGGGCTGGCTCGGTAGGTAATTTTATTCGCGCTTATGATGCCGGCAACGGCAAAATTCTTTGGGAGTTTGACACAGGCGGCGCGGTCGGCGGCGGCCCAACCATTGTTGACGGTACAGTCTATGTCGGCTCCGGCTATAAATTTCTTCGTATCGGTAAAGGTAATAACAAACTTTATGCTTTCAGCTTGTAGCTGTCAGCTTCTGACAATATCCCAACTCGCAACAGCGATCAGCTAAGCGCTCAACGCTGACAGTTAACAATCAAAGGAGTCTTTCTATGTGGGTCCGCAAATATCAACGTGACAGAAAAAAAGGTGTCATTTCGCCACTACCAACACAGGTCGTGTCGAATGAAGAAATTAATCCGAGGCCGCAGTCAGAACCGCAAAAACAGGTCGAGCATTTGATTGGCGAAATGTCCGAGGTGCGCGCCAAAAAACTTGGCCTGGATCGCCGCTCATTTATGGCGACTTCAATGGGACTCGCAACCTGCTTCCTCGCCTCAAACAAAGTATTCGGTAATGTCTGGGAAGTGGATGAAGTGGAATCGTGGGAAGCGGCGCCAACCGCCGAGAAATGGCCGAAGAGTGAATATTTCGTCATTGATGTTCAGGCACATTTCACGAACGGCCTGGCCCTGGGCGGCGAAAACGGTTTCCGTACGATGGAGTTCATGAAAAACATGGGCTTCAATTTGAAAAATGATGCTGATTCCTATGGCTTCCAGAATTTCGTCAAAGAAATGTTTTTCGACAGCGAAACCTCAATGGTCGTGATTTCCGGTGTCCCAGGTAAAGAAACGCTGCGTGATAAAGATGGAAAAGTATTGGAAGGCGCAGCCCGCACGCCCGGCACAGCAGGCAAAGTTTTGCCAAGCTGGGTAATGGCGCAGGCACGTAAACAAATCAACGAAATGGCTGGCTCACAACGCTCCGTCAATCAGGGCAATCTCGCGCCCAACCATTATTGGAATAAACAGACCAACTCCATGGATAAAGCCGCGACCCTGGAACAAATGGAACGCGAAATCAATCAATACAAAATCAGTTCGTGGAAATGGTATTGCCACACTGATCCGGGACAATCCGGCAACGGATTCCAACTGGATGACGACAACGCGCAGTGGTTTATCGAGGAATCACGCAAACGTGGACTGAAATTAATCAGCACCCACAAAGGCTATTCGTATCAATCGCGCGTCCTCGGACATTTGGCCAATCCCAAGGATGTCGAAAAAGCCGCGCTGCGTAACCCTGATTTCAACTTTGTGGTCTACCATTCGGCGCTCAAGCATGGCTCGAACGAACCGAACTGGAAAGAGAGCAACCAGTATGATCCAAATACCGGTGATTTCCTCTGGCATAGCGTTTTGATGGACATCAAAAAACGTAACCCAAAGATGAACAATGTGTATTGCGAAATCGGCAGTTTCTTCAACGTCCTCGCGGTCACTGATCCGGTGATGGCGATGCACGGAATCGGCAAGAACATTAAATATTACGGTTCCGATCACGTCGTCTGGGGCACGGATTGCCTGTGGTGGGGTTCACCGCAATGGGCGATTGACGCCTTCAAGCGTTTCCAGATCAGCGATGAAATGTGCGCAAAATTCGGCTACAAGAAAATTACCAAAGAAGACAAAGCCAGAATTTTAGGCCTCAATGCGGCGAAGCTTTATAACATTGATGTCAAAGCCAAACGGAAAGCGTTGCCGGCTGATGCGCTGGAAAAAATGAAAATCGTTTACGAAGGTAGCGGCGGACAACGCGAAAACGCCGCTTATGGCTGGGTACGCTCCGACGATTAATCTGCTCGTCGAATGGTGCGCCTGCATCCTGCTGGC
>JANMKB010000497.1:0-3754 GCA_031371805.1 Blastocatellia bacterium
GGCATCTAACGTCTGGGCTGCCTCGTCGCTTTTAATGGTGTCTTCGGAAAATTAAAAACGGCACTATCCTTTTGGAGATTTGCAGACTCTATCTATTGGTAAAGTACGCGGAAGTCGTCCACTTCGCAGTCACCAGGTCGCTACGGCTCTCTGTACTGCACCGATTCGTATCTCCTAATGATGTCGGTCGTCTATTGGTCTATCCGTGGAGTAACTGCTAAAGTGAAATGTTACAACCAACCAACCTGAGGTTATGAAGTGGCAGAAAAGAAAAAGAAAATTAACTACTCCGAAGCCTGGAGCGAAGCGCGCGTTATTGTCTGGAATAATCGTTACCGCCTGGCGCTCGGATTTGTGCTGATGCTGGCAAATCGTTTGGTCGGGCTGGTGTTGCCTGCTTCGTCAAAATATGTGATTGATGAAGTCATCGGCAAAAATCGGGCAGATTTATTAATCCCGTTAGCATTGGTGGGCGGCGCAGCGACACTGGTGCAGGCGACAACATCTTTTGCGCTGTCGCAGGTGTTGGGTGTCGCGGCACAACGCGCAATCACCGAAATGCGCAAGAGCGTAATGGAGCAGGTCACGCGCCTGCCCATCAGTTATTTTGATTCGATGAAAACGGGCAAGCTGATTTCACGCGTTATGAACGATGCCGAGGGCATCAGAAATCTGGTCGGAAGTGGGTTAGTACAATTGCTGGGCGGGATTGTCACGGCGATTATTGCGCTGGGAGTGTTGTTTTATCTCAATTGGAAACTGACTTCGATCACGATTCTGGTGTTAGGAATTTTTGGCAGCGGGATGGCGGTTGCCTTTAATAAGTTACGGCCCTTGTTTCGTGAACGAGGCGAAATTTATTCGGAGATCACCGGACGCCTGACGGAATCAATCGGTGGTATTCGGACAGTCAAAGCCTACACCGCAGAAAAACGTGAAGAACTTGTTTTCGCTCGTGGGGCGCATCGTTTGTTGCGCAATGTCGCCAAATCTATGACCGGGGTTTCGGGGACGATGGCGATGTCTACCGTGATTGTTGGCATCATTGGCGTGCTGATGATTTTGGTTGGCGGCAATTCAGTTTTGGATCGCACGATGACGCTGGGCGAATTATTTATGTATGTCTTTTTCACCGGGCTGGTCGCTATGCCGTTAATTGAAATCGCCAGTATCGGCACGCAAATTACGGAAGCTTTCGCCGGACTTGACCGCATTCGTGAAATCAGAAAAATCGCGACGGAAGATGCGGGAGATGAAAATCGTGCGGCGCTGGGCGAAATCAAAGGCGAAGTAGCTTTTGAAAATATTAGTTTTGAATATTCTGAAAATGTTCCTGTCCTGAAAAATGTTTCGTTTCGCGCTCCTGCCGGAACGACGACGGCTTTGGTCGGTTCCAGCGGTTCCGGCAAAAGTACACTGATCGGTTTGGTGATGAATTTTAATCGTCCATTGCATGGGCGTGTTTTGATTGATGGTCAGGATTTGTCCAGAATTAAATTGCGTGATTATCGCCGTCACTTGGGCGTTGTGATGCAGGACAATTTTTTGTTCGATGGCACGATTGCGGAAAACATTCGTTTTTCAAATCCGCATGCTACTAATGAAGAAATTTTTGCCGCCAGTCGGATCGCGCATTGCGAAGATTTTATTCAGGGTTTTGATGACAAATACGATACCGTGATCGGCGAGCGCGGCATCAAGGTTTCCGGCGGGCAGCGGCAACGTCTGGCGATTGCTCGCGCGATTTTAGCCAATCCCAAAATCCTGATTCTGGACGAAGCGACTTCGAGTCTGGACAGTGAAAGCGAAGCGATGATTCAGGATGGTTTGCGGTCATTGCGACAGGGACGCACCACGTTTGTAATTGCGCATCGCCTGTCAACCATTCAAAGCGCCGATCAAATTTTAGTGCTGGAAGGCGGAGAAATTGTCGAACGCGGCACACACGATGAATTGTTGTTATTGCACGGACGTTATAAACAGCTTTACGACAAACAATACAAATTTGAAAAAGACAGATTCATCAACCCTGGCGAAGATTTTACGCCCGAACCGACTCCCATAGAGTTAACCAAATCAAACCAATCAGCAATGTAAATTGCAGGAGAAAAACATGCCCGAAACGCCCCAGAATTTTCAAAACCATACCCGCTATCACGCCCCGTTTCACTTCGTCTTAGCGCCGTTGTTATTGCTCAATTTGTTATGGACGCTCTATTCGTTGTATCACCACCCGGATTGGAGTCACCTGCATTTGTTGTTGATTGCAATCATTTTATTTGTGGTTGGATTTGTTGCTCGTACCAGCGCCTTGAAAGCACAGGATCGAGTTATCCGGCTGGAAGAGAAATTGCGTTATCAAAGTGAACTGACCTCCGACCTGGCAAAACGCGCAGAAGGCCTGACGATAGGACAAATAATTTCGTTGCGCTTTGCTTCGGACGGGGAATTGGCGGATTTAGTGCAACAGACGCTGGATGGGAAATTTGCCACCAACAAAGAAATCAAGCAGGCAATTAAAAATTGGCGCGGTGATTATTTGCGCGTTTGAGGAAGCTGGATCGGTTTCAAGTCAGAATATAGCACAGTAACCCACGTCGCTACCGCTCCAGGTACAGAACCGCGAGCCGTAGCGACCGGGTCTTCCCTCCATTATTTCCCGCTCAACCAGTTCACAATCTCCACCTCAGTTAATTTTCCTGTCTGTGATTTGAAGTCAATTTCTTTACCCGCTTTGCGATAAATCTCTAACAATTGCGCTGCTTTAAAACGCTCTCCGGTATTATGAATGAGCAATGGATTCAGGGCTGAAATCGCTACGGCAGTGGTGAAATCTCCGGCGCGTCGAATCCCTGGAATTGCCAGGCGTTGCAAAAAATCCGCTTCGCCTGAGTTATCAAACTGGGCGGCATCCACAATCATGCGCTCAATGTTTGGCGCCAAGCCGCGTGCGAGCAGCGCATACAAGCCGGCATCCTTCAGCCCGATCACACTTAACTTTGCCGTGCCTTTATTTTTGTTGAGGTATGCAATCGCGGTCAAAATATCCTGCACTCGATGGGCCTGATCAGTGCGGTTATACGTTGTCAGGAATTTATATTTGTCGGCTTCTTCGCCAATATTTCTGCCGGGGAAACAAGTCAGAAACGCTACGTTGTGTCCTTCTTTCAGCAGTTGCTCAATTAATTCTTTGGCGCCGGAAGTGTACTCGCTGTCCGGTGACGCCAGCAGCACATAAGAGTCCAATTTTTTCTTCGCCGTACTTTTGACAATTTTTAGGCTCATTAGATCGCCTTTGTTGCGCCGCGAAATCATCGTAATGCCCGGCGGATTCCTGACCATCGAAACCAAATCTTCCGGTTTGGGATATTCCGCCATTAACGAATATTTCAGCGCTGTCCCGTATTGTTCTCTGAATTTTTCCAGGGACACGGCATCAGTTGGCAGCGCCGCCTGAAACTGTTTTTTCCTGGCTTCGATCAACGACTCCGTTAATTGATTTTCGGTTAGCTCATTGTTCGGACGCGGGATTCCGTAAAAAACCAACAGCTCGGTCAACGTTGGGATGCTGCTGGATTTTTCTTTGATTGGCGTTACCTCTGCGCGGCCCTGCAACCAATGCGCGAACCAGCCATAAACAGCTTCGCGGCTTTCTTTGTGATAATTATGCGGCGAGTCGAATTGCGCATATTTGATTTTGTCGGCAGCATCAAAAAGTTTGTAGATATTTTGCAGCGCAGGGAATTCAACCGTC
>JANMKB010000556.1:0-9742 GCA_031371805.1 Blastocatellia bacterium
TCGTTTGGCGGATTCGTTGATGGCAAGCGCGCAGCGAATAGCTCTGGCGGGCCCGTCAAACGTCGCAATCAAGCCATGCCCGTTCAATTCGCTTTCGCGCCCCTTGAATAATTCAATTTCTTTGCGCACATACGCGTAATGCTGGTCAATCAATTCCGGCCAGAGCTGGTCAGCTTCAGGCACATCTGCAAGGCGTGTGCAAAGGACTGTCGCCAGCACACGGTCATATTCGGGGGCGTGCCTCACTCCCGTCAGAAATTGTTCAATCTCATCCAGAATCGAATCCTGATCGCCAACGAAGGGGAGGTGGTCTATGCCGGGTAATTCAACAAATTTTGCGCCTGGGATTTTGCTCGTCATATAACGCCCTTCTTCAACTTTCAAACAGGTATCGCCGGTTCGATGCAATACTAAAGTTGGAAGGCGAATCGTTGACAACACAGGACGAATATCAATTTCCGCATTCATTTTAGTGAGTGCCAGCGCCGCGCCCGGACTGGCTCCCATCCGCAGATACGTTGCCCACCATTGCCGAAATCTTTCATCATTCATCAAACTTGGAGCGCGGTCTTCAATGCCAACCGGCCCACCCCATTTTTCGATGATCTCTTTGAAAAAATGTTCGCGCTCAGATTCCGTCGGCCCCCAGGGATAATCGTCATCCCGAAGCCTTCGGGCGTAACTGCCAATCGTGACCAGCGCCGTTGTTCTTTCGGGATAAGTTGCGGCGAAGAGGCTGCACATGGGGCCACCTTCTGAAACTCCGCACAGCACTGCTCGCTCAGAACCCACGGCATCCATCACCGCATGCACATCTTCCATTCGCTGTTCGAGTGTGGGAAGCTGATTTAACGGCACACGATCCGAAAGACCGGTGCCCCGTTTGTCAAATAAGATCAACCGCGAAAAAGAAGCCAAACGATTGAGAAAATAGGCAAACGACGGGTCTTCCCAAAAATAATCAAGATGTGAAACCCAGCCCATCACAAACACTATATCAATTGGCCCATCACCCACGACCTGATAGGCAATGTTCACATCTCCGCTGAGCGCATATCGAGTTTCTAACATTCGGCGCATTGGCGGCAGCGCTGGTTTGAACGGCGCAGATGGCAGCTCAATAATCGGCTGCTTACCGGAAAATGACAGGTCATCATCCTCGGTTTCCTCAACAATAATTCTGGCCCGCATTCGTTCACGGATTTCCAGCCCGCCAATTTGATTATTCGTTTCCTGCACCGGCACAACAAAGCGGTAGCCAAGTTTCGGCACAGTTTCAATAAATTTTGTGGCGTTGCTGCCTTCGCCTAAAACCTTTCTGAGAATCGAAATGTTTTGCGCCAGATTGGTTTCCTCAACAAAGCTGTCAGGCCAGATTCGTTCCATCAGCCCTTCTTTGCTCATCACGTGACCGCTGTTTTGCACAAGGAGCAATAACGTCTCAAAAACTTTTGGCGCCAGCGAAATCGAAAAACCGTCGCGGAGTAACAGACGCTCTTCAGGGTTAAGGCGGAAATTACAAAATTCGTAGAGTGACATAGCTGTTGTAGTAGTAATCATATTGATTTCAGGTAGTGATTCAATTTGAACCTGGATTTTTGGGATAACAGCAAAACTATTACTCCTTTCATCAATAAGAAGTCTTGAAAGACTTCTCTGATTTTTCTATAAGAAGTTAAGTCGTTAGGGGTGTTCGGTTTGCAAAATAGTGCAAAAGCTTTTTCAGCGATGCTCAGTTTGGTGTTTCTGCTCTGAAGAGGTTCGGCAAACTGCCAGGTACAGTACCGCGAGCCGGGTTCGCCAGGGACAGTTCGTGGTAGTTAGTTCGCAGTTCGCGTACCACGCATCACTCCGTCGCTACGGCTTCGGGTACAGTACCTGGCAGCCTTGTCAGACACCTGAAAATTTCCAGAGAAAAATCTCAAAAAAACCTCAAGCGCAGCTTAAGACTTTTCTTTTGCTCCCGCCGTATCCTCACGTCAGCTTAACCGCATCGCTATTTGAATGACTCGAAACGTAACCCGTCGCTACCACTCACGGTACCGTCCTGCGAGCCGGAGCGAGCCGGGTCACTGCTCTAAACAAAAACCATTTCCCAAAGGAGAAACCCTTATGACTCGCAAATCCATGTTATTCACCAGTCTGACCCTGACTGCGTTCGCGCTGCTCATCGGACTGACCCTGTTCAATTCATTGAGCAATCCCCATCAGGCCTACGCCAAAACCGCTCCGGTCGCGGCAGCCGATCAATGCGCCATTCCAATCAAAGTCATTGACGCGAAGATTGTGAAGGGAGCAGTTAAACCTGGCATTCTCCCTTTCAAATCTTTTCAGAGTGTCCTGGTGAAATTTGATCCCGGCACATTACCGCCCTGCTTCACCGTGACGCAGTTCACCGTCAAGGTGCAGGTGCTGTTCGATACCGGCGCGAAGGAAACTACCGTGACTGTTGCCGGAGATAAGCGTGAGGTGACAGTACCAATCGCCAACTTTATCCAGGCCGCGAGAAATCCACCACAAGTAATTCGCGCCGAAGTCAGCGCCAGCGCAACGAAAACGATCACGGGAAAAGATGACAAGACCGTCGATGTCAACGGCTAATCACCCCATATTTTCAGGGCGAAAAAACAATTTTCCAAAATATTTTTTCGTCCTGTTGCAACCACTCAAAACCCGTAGCTGAGCCGAGGAGGAAACACCATGAAAACTAACTTATTGAAAATTATTAGCGCAAATACGGCGCTGCTGTTCCTGCTGATGACTGTCACAACTTTTGCCCAGGACAGCGTAACTGTTGCCGTAAATCCGACTTCACTGGATTTTGGTTCTGTTGAATTCGAATCGGGTAAGACGTTGCCGGTGGAAGTGACGAATACAAGCAACAAGCCAATCCGCATTGGGAGTGCTAATGCGAACATTAACTTCGCCTTTACGATCCCGCAAAACAGCCAGCCACTCAATCCTGGCGAGAAAAGAATTGTCAACTTTATCGCTACGCCAGGAACAACGACCACGATCACTGTGACGGGCATTATCACGGCTGGATTTGTCAATGAAACCTTAAAAAGGGTGGCGGACGTAGCACTAAAATGTACAGGCGTTGATCCTTTTTTCAGATTTAATCTCAAGATGGCAAATGTTGGATTTAATGACATCGTTAAAGTACAGGTAACAGGTGATCCCATCATCTCGCAACTGAATTGTGTAGTCCCGAATGATCACGATCCATTTTTCGGTTGCGGTCTGCGGCTCAGAAAAAATGCAAAAATAAGCCTGCAATCCAATTCAGCTAATTTTCAGGGCTTTATCAGCGGTAATGGCGCGGCTTCCGTGTGCAGCGGGAAATCGCCCTGCACCTTTACGCTGAGTGCCAATTCCGAGCTTACCGCCAGGTTCCAGCAGCCCGCGCCACCGCCGCCACCACCACCGCCAACCGACCTTAATGTGAAGGTGAAGAAGCTTGGGCCTGGCAGTGGAAGTGTCGTGATCGCTCCCAAAGGAGGCCCGGCGATCAGTACAGATGGAGTCCAAAATGGCCAGTTTTCTACCGGAGTTTTCCCACGCGGCACAAAATTATTATTAACCGTTACACCCGCTGCTGACAGCACTGTCAGAAACATCATCGTGTCAGGCAATGACCCCAATGCCAGCGCCTGCAACGGCAAATCGCAATGCACCTTCATCCTGTCAGGCAATGTTTTCGTGGAGGCAGGGTTCAATAAAAAATAACCGTCTTGAAATCAAGGCTGGAGGATTTATGAAAAACTTGCTTATCTTTTCTTTATTGTTCCTGTTCATTTTCAACATCGTAACGATGGCGCAACCCACACAACAATTGCCCGACAAAACCCTGAATCCGATTGATCCAACAACCGTTGTTGGCGCACCGAAAATTACTGTCACGGAAGTCAAATTTGCGGGCATTACATCCGGCACACAACCGAAGCAATTAGTCCGCACAAAATGGACGGCACAAATTCCGACCACAACCAAAGTCGAAAATTTCAGTGTAATTTTGCGTGCGACGTTTCAGGATGGCTCAACATTTACGTCTACATTAAATGCCACAGATACTGCCCGTGAAGTCAGTTTTCAAGCGCCCATCAAAGGTGCAGCCAATCCATTGAAGACTTTTCAGGCAGTTGTAGAGTCCGTTTTTACCACCATTCTGGTGCAAAAAATTGACTTCAACAGCGCCGTAAATCTGAGCAAGAGTAATGGGCTGGTGGCAACGAATACGGGTGCCAATCAGCGTGGCGAAGGCATTACCCAAATCAGCGTAGTGCCCGGCACACAATTAAAGAATTACGAAATTAAATGGAGCCTGGGCGCAGCAGCCAGACCCGGAATACGCGAACAAAATTTTAAAGTAACGGCCTCCTTCAAATTCAATGAGGTGAACGTGACGCGCACGGCGACAACCACCGTCGGCCCCGGTGTGCGACAAACCATACTAACCATCAGCGATCCCCCGAAACTCAACAATGCCCCTATCATTGATGTGACCGTGAAGGTCGAATTCTTTTTCAAAGTACTGCAACGCAATGAAGCGGTACTGAATGGCAATTTCTAACTACTACAAATCAGGAGAAACTACATGAAACATTCACTTACTATTACGACCATCGCACTCGTCGGATTCTTCGCCTTGTGGCTTACCACCAGCCATAGCACCAATGGATTCGTCCCAAATGTGCAGGCGCAAAGCGCAGACCAATCATCACAAAACGAGCATGAAAAAGAACGCCATAACCGTTGCTCACCACGCACGATGAGAGGCACACACGGGTACTCGTACAATCGCGGCTGCCGGGCCAATCACGTTTGATGGTTACGGCAATTTACACGCGACATACAACGTCAATTTAGGCGGCAAATCATTCAAAGGCGGATTCATCGGAACCTACATCGTCAATGACGATTGCACGGGAACAGTTACCTTGCACCTGCCCATTCTTGGCATCAGTTCCAACGGCAGCTTTGTCATTGTCAATGATGGCAAAGAAACATTTTTCACTGGCACAGACACTGCTGTGGCAATTACAGGCGCAACGAAACGTCTGTAAAAATTGTCACGCTGCTTCACAACGACACCTAACTTAAGGAGAACCTTATGAACACTAAATTTATGTACAAATCGCTTTCACTTTTCAGCACTTTAGCCGTCCTCGCACTTTGCGTGACATTCTGGGCACAAACAAAAGCAAATGCGAAAGCGGCGCCGCTAATCCCTGCGCAAGTTAGCGGCGGGACTGGTTCCAACAACCCGCTTGGTAACGTCAAAGTCACACGTATCAATCTTGATCCCAACAACAAAGCCTTCGGTTTTGCTGACACTGTCGAGGTCGGCTGGGAACTCGGCGGTGCGAACGCTTGCGCGTCACCCAGCGGCTTTACAATTAAAGTAACTGTCTTCCGTGACATCGCTGGTAGTTCAGTCAAGACCTTGAATGTGAGCGGCGGCGCACGCGCAGCTACATTGAATTTTGGCACACGTTTTTTCCGTGGTGTGAAGTCTATCGAAGCGGTTGTTACTGCGACGGCTGACCTTAAAGCGGAAGGCAAGAAGAGCCAGAATTTCTAAAGATAAAAAATATTTTCGCGGAGGTGACAAATGGAACGCAGACTGGCATCAGCATTACAAAAAATACTGAACGCAACCTCAGGCAGTTTGCTGGTACTCATCGTCTGTGTTGTCACAACGGCACAAACACCTCCGCCAACATTAACGATGACCGCAAGCTTTGCTGGGAAAGAATCCGTCGCGCCGACTGAGTTGATCGAATTCAAACTCAGTCGTGCGTTACAAGCCAACGAAAAAATAGCGGTGTTGATTGGGCAAACCGATGCCACCAATTTATTCACCGTCAACAATGACAATCTGAGCTTTTTACCTGCGCCGTTTGCGCTGCCAATTGGTGCAACAGAAATTTCAGTTTACCTGATTGCGATCAATGACGAATGGCAGGAGCTGGCACGATTTCCGTTGCAAGTCACGAACCTAACGAGCGCAGCCACTCCGGTAGCGACGGCAACCGTTACCAACAACAATGCGGCGGTTCCTCCACAATCAGGCCAGGAAAAGGACCGCAGATTTGGAGTGGATCGGCTGGGCTTTACGCCATCCTTCACGCTCGGTTTCAAATCACAATTTGGCGGTTCATTTTTTCCGAATACGAACAAACCAGAACGTCCGAAATTTTTTGATACGACGTTGCAAGGCAGCCTGAAAGGTGAAATGTCACGCGGCACAATGAATGCCAATTTGCAATTCGACCTCGCAGGTTCCAGCTTTCGCAAAGAGGCGTTGCGCTTCAATGAAATTGGCGACCGCGCCAACAATATTGATTTGGCAAATTACCTGATGCAATTCAATTTTGGGCGCAGCCGCCTCGTTTCCGGTCATACGACTTACGGCACGAACCGCCACCTGATTAATAATTTTGCTTCACGCGGTTTGACGTTCACTGCGCCGCTTGGCAAACACGATGATTTTTCCATCGCCGCGTTGAATGGCACAAGCGTCGTCGGCTTCGATAATTTTTTCGGCCTCAATAACAGCAGCCACCAAATCGCTACGTTCACCTGGGGACACGAATTTTTGAAAGAGCGTCCCGGCGGATTACGGACAGAATTTAGTTTTCTGGATGGTTCATTGTTGCCGCGCACCAGCGTCAATCAAGGCTCAATTACCGATGCGGAAAAAAGTCAGGGCTACGGTTTTCGCTTTATTGCCAGCGACCAAAAGCAACGCGCCAAATTTGATGGTGGCTTCACGCGGAGCCGTTTTACGAATCCGCCCGATCCGCTTTTAAATCGTGGGCAAAATATTGTCCAGGTGCAGGAAGTCAATCGTAATGCGCGTTACGTGGATGTCAGCTATGACCTTTTGAAAGACCTCGCAATTACCAAAACAAAAAAATTCACACTCAACACTGCCTTTCATCACGAACAGGCTGATCCTTTATTTCGCAGCGTCGCCGCAACCGCCGTGCAAGCGGATCGACGCAACAATCAATGGGATGTGACGGGAAATTTGGATCAATTAAATTTCACGCTGACGCATCAACGCTTCAATGACAATCTGGCGAATATCGCTTCGATTTTGAAAAGCCTGACGCGGCGCAATGCCTTCGCGGTCAATGCGCCGTTGTCGGCTTTCATCGGCAAGGCAGGCGGGACTCCTTCTCCCTGGCTGCCGCGTGTTGGGTTCAACTTCGACCGCATTCATCAGTTCGCTGCGGCGCTCCCGGTGAACGGCGGGTTTGAAGCTGACCTCAGCACGGTGCCGAATCAATTAAGCCTCAATCAAACGCTGACCGCCGAATGGCAGGTGAAGAAAGTTCGATTTGGGTATCGCTGGAATCGTTCGTCGCAGGACAATCGGCAAATGGGGCGCGAAATTGCGGATTTATATAACAACATCAATGGCGTGACCTTTGGCTTTACGCCGAATCAAAAAATTGATTTGAACTTTGACGTGAATTCCGAACGCGCTCGCAACGTCGAAAATAAACGCACTGATCAAACGTGGCGCTTCGGCTTCAATACAAATTTGCAATTAACAAAAAGCATGACATTGACGGCATCGCTTTCGACGCTAAACGCGTTTGACCTCGGACAAATCAGCGACAATTTTACGAATGAATTTAACGCGCAGTGGGCGTATCGGTTTTTGACGGAGAAAAGCAAATATCGCAAGGTGAACACACAATTTTTTGTGCACTACGCCAATTTCTTCGCCCACGCAATTGACCGCACTTTTGCCACGAACAATTTGACGAAGAGTTGGACGATGAACGCAGGGTTGAATTTTACGTTTTTTTAGAAGCCGAGACCCGGCTCGCTACGGCTCGCGGTACTGTACCCGGAGCCGTAGCGACGGGGTGATTCCTTACTGCGAACTGTGAACTAATAACTGCGAACTGCCCTGAGGTAACTACTGTGAGCCGAAAATTACTTTTCACTTTTTTATTTTTTTATTGGCTGCTGAGTTTGCTGGCGCAAAGTTTTTCGCAAACTATCGCCGTCAACCCCAAAGGCGTGAACGTCAACAGTCAGGGCGCGACGACAGTATTTCTAACGTTTGGGAATTTGCAAAACTATCGTCCTGCCGAAGCAACCTGGTGCGGCGATATAATTTCTGCCGCGCCGGATTTAGGATTGAAATGCAATCCGGCAGCAAGCTACGGTTTCCTGCCAACACGTTATGATCAAAGCAAACGCAGCGGCAATAATGCTTACACAGATGTGATGTCCATTCCAGCTTCGGTGGCGCGACGGGCTTATCAGGCGGCAGCACGCGGCGAAGATGCCCGCTTTTTTTACGTGCGCAGATTTATCAGTACGAATGGCGGCCCCGATCAATTTATAGATGTTACCTGTCGCTTATCAGGTGGTGGCGCACGTGTTCCCTTCTCGCTGACGGATGTCAAACTTTCGTTTACGAATCAGGAAACACAGGTCTTGTTTGCGCAAGCCGATAAACCTTTATCACCTGTCAAAGCCGAAATTACTTACACCGGCACAGGCCGTTTGAAAGGTCGCTGGGAAGTAGTTTTGCCCGGCGAAGAATTGCCGGAAGAAAAAGATTTGTTGACTGAGGCTACGCTGCCATTTGAAGAACGTGCGACACAGCGCCGTTATACCCAACTCAGCCGTTTCAATAATTTCTTACCACCTACCGGAAAATTTATTTTGCCTGGCCCCGATGTCTCGCGCCTGCCGCACAACGTTGATGGTACATATTTAATTTTACTGCGGATTGAAGCCAGCGATGACCGCGAAGCGGATTCCAGTTTGACCGCGATCAATGCCGGCCCGGACACCGTTCACAGCGGCGCAGTCGCAGGCTTTCCGCTGCCCGTCCTGCGTTACGTGATCGGTAATGCAGACAATTTTGTGAACAATAACTCAGATGCTTTGCAATTATTATTGCCGAAAGAAAATGCGGCGCTCAGTGCCAGTAAAAATATTGACTTTGCCTGGGGAGAAATTTCCGGTGCGTCATTTTACGAATTGGAAATTCAGGATGCGGCGGGCAAACATATTTTGTTTGCGTGGTTACGAGCAGGCACAAAAACGTATCGTGCACCTTCGTGGCTGAAAGAGAAAGCGACAAGTTTACAATGGCGTGTGGTGGCAAAAGACCAAAATGGGAAAGCGATCAGTACCAGCGCCTTGCGGCAATTTCGCCTGCTCCAATAAATTTCCTGACATTAATTTATGAGTACGAAAAAAAGAACTGAAATTATTATTGAAACCGAGCGCGTCATTGTCATCACACTACCGCCAGGCTCAATCAAAGCGTGGTGTAAAGCTTGTGTGAACCCGGTCGAATGGCTCAGCCCGGAATTCGCCGCCACGCTGATCAATGTTCCACCGCGCCTGATTTATCGCTGGGTTGAAAGCGGTCAGTTACATTTTATTGAAAAACAGGATGGGTCAATTATGGTTTGTCGCAATTCTTTATTCGGGGAAATCCCGGCGGCTGAACAGTACCGCGAGCCGTAGCTCCGAAACCGCCATCTCAATTCCCCGCCGTGCTGCGCTTCCCGCTTTGTTTGCGCCACAGTTGATTGTACAAACCTTTGCGCCGCAACAATTCTTCCTGCGTTCCGGCTTCGACTAATTTCCCACGATCCAGCACAAAGATTTTGTCGGCATCCGCGATGGAACTCAGGCGATGCGTGACTGAAATTACAGTTCTGCCCACGCTGATTTTTTTCAGCGTCGCATTGAT
>JANMKB010000201.1:0-25696 GCA_031371805.1 Blastocatellia bacterium
GTTTGGAAATCGCAAAGGGATCACGAATGTGGCGAAGCGACGGGCTCTTGTTGTGTTCATTGATCAAGTGTCGAATGGTGTCGATACGATCATCATAGGGCATCTTTCAGCCTTTCGCGATGAAATCGGCTTTGATTTAGAGCTTTCGCCGATATACTGGTTTCGAACTAGAATATCGCACAAGATCGCTGCAGCGCCCAACACTTTGTGAATCATTTCGAGTTACGCTTGGGGCATAATAAAGCAAGATCCGGCGGCCAGACGCCGAAAGGCTCCGACGTCCAGCCACAAGAGACGGTCCGAATTCTGTGTAGGCGAAAATATTTGAAGTCCGCGAACTCGAAAATGACGTTTCATTTCTGCGCAATTACCTGACCGAAGAATTATGCGAAGAGCTTGATTTATTTGTCTTTGAATTAGTTGATGATGAAGACTGGACGATCACTGAAAAGCGGTGGGAACGCGTCCGCGATCAACTAGTGGCGAGCCTGACCAACTTTGGATTTCCGTATATCGAAATCACGGATGGTGATTACAACAACAACCGTGAGCTTTATTTACGGCATCGCTACGAAAGCTCTGAACTGGATATGCGGTATGCGCGCAAAGTCCTGGAATATGTTTACAAATTATGGGGACGCCCCGTTCACCTGGAAACCAAAATTGAAGACGATTCGCTGGTCTTACATTATGATGGAGAAGATCACAGCGAAGATTAGCCGTAACCTGTCAAACCAATGTCAATTTTAATCGCCGAAGATAACCTCGCCCAACGCGCTTATTTGCGTGAATTACTCGAACGCGAATTCAGGGCCTATAGTCCCATCCTCGAAGCGGCGGATGGGGATGCTGTCATCAAACTCGCGCTGGAACAGCACCCGCAACTTTGTATTCTGGATATTCAGATGCCGGGACTTTCCGGCGTCAAGGCGGCGAAAGCAATTTGGAAAGGCTTTCCGCAGGCACGCGTAATTTTCTGGACGCAGTTTCCACACGAAATTTATATCAACGAAATTCGTAAACTGGTGCGCAGCGTCGAGCCAAATCCAGCCTACGGTTTTATTGACAAGAATAATCCTGAAAGTCGTTTGTTGCGCTTCATTGCGGCTGTGCTCGAAGACGGTGCGGATATGATTGATCCGAATTTTAAGGATGCCTTTACGCAACCACTGCTGACCGACTTTGAAGCCGAAGCCTTGTATTTTCTCGCGCTTGGTTTATCGAACTGGGCTATCGCACGTAAATGCCAGTTAAGCCTGCGCGGAGTTGAGAGCCGCCTGACGACGCTCTATGAAAAACTGATGCCGACGGACGCGGAAGGAACCTCTGACGAAGCATTTGACAAACTCGCCTTTAATGTTCGGACGCGGGCCTATTTTGAAGCATTGCGACGCGGGCTGATTAATCAGGATGAACTTGAAAAAGCCAGCCAGACGCTGGATGTCTGGTTAGCCAGAGAGCGGAAAAAATTCGCGGATGAGTAAGGTGGTTTGTTCTGATTGAAAAAAATAAATATGTCTTTTGCGCATCTAAATTTAGCCGGAAAAATAAGCTGGTTTGCGGGAGAATAAACTATGTTGTCTAATCAACTTACTACTTTGGGAGATTTCCCGGCGCTGATCCTCACTCAGGAAACACTTGAGAAGTTGGGGATGAGTATTGGCGATGAGGTCTCCATTGATGTTTCCGTCGAAAATCCTACTCTAACCATGCGTCCGATGGCTGAGGTTGACAGAAAACAGACGCGCTTATGGCAGAGCTTTTACAAAGCAGAAATGAACTGTACAAACGTTTAGCTGAAGGTGTCGAGTGATGTCCGCTGACATCATCTTTGACCTGCACTTAGTACTCTGTAAAGTAAGTTTGAAGGTATTACGCTGACCAGCAACATTCTCAACTCGGCACTCTCAATTCTCAACTCTTTGGCAAGGAAGTTGAGAATTGAGAGTGCCGAGTTGAGAGTCAGGTAATAGTTAAACTGCCAAAGAATTTACTTTACAGTGTAGTAAGTATGTATAGCCAATGACATCATCAAGCCCCATTCAACTGCTCGCTCTCTTTATTGTTTTTATTGCTACCGCCGTCTTTTCGCAATCAGAATCCTCAACTGTAAAATCTCTCGCCAAAGCCGAAGAAAAATACGAAAAAACATCTGACGACGCGACCCTGAATTTGCATCGCTGGGGAGCTGTGACGCTTTTTCACGGCTTGCCTTCGGAGCGCGTGAACGCTATTACCGAAGACGCGAATGGCGCGCTCTGGTTCGGCACTGACAATGGCTTGGTGCGTTATGATGGACGACGCACGCAATCAATTGGCAATGAAGGTGACAGTCGCGGAGTTCTGCCGGCCCAGCGCATTCGGGCTTTATTTAAGGACTCCTCCGGTGGTTTGTGGATTGGCACCGATCAGGGCGCAGTGCGATTGTTGGGCGAAAAGCTGGAGCCGCTCAAAGATACGAATGGTCAGGCCGTCACGAGTTTTGCCGAATCACCAAATAATGAAATCGCGCTGGTGACAGAGCAGGGGCAAATCATTCGCTATCAAAGCCGGAATGCTGACATCAAACGCGCCGGAGAAAAATATGCAGGCAACTTGGCGGCCAGAATCATTGACAGTAAAATGCAGTACCTCCTGAACATTGATAATAGTGCGGTGGCGTTGCAGGCAATTACTTACAGTCCCCAAAATAATGACTGGTGGATTGGTTCACATCGGCGCGGCGCCTTAATTAATACGGCAGAGAAAATTACTGAAGCCGTACCTCCGCCCACGCGCCCTTATTTCGTCAACGCAGTTTTGGCAGAGGGCGAAAACATCTGGCTGGGAGCGCAAACCAGTGAAGCTGAAAGTGGTTTGTGGTTACTACGGGCAGAGGGATTCGGGCGCTTTCCACTTATCACAGGCGAAGTGCATTCGCTCCAGTCCGGCGGTGGCGATGTGTGGATTGGCACAGACAGACAGGGCGCTTTTCTGTTGCGCGGTGGTCATCAGATTGAGCATCTGACATTTGAAAATACAAAAGGCGGCTTGCGCTCGAACCGTATTTATTCTGTCTATCGTGATCACGAAGGAGTCGTCTGGTTTGGCACTGATCGCGGCGTTTGCCGTTATGATCGTGACAGTTTTCGGGCTACTACGCTCAGTAATGACGGGCAAAGTAATTTTGTGCGGGCGCTGCTGACGACGAAAGACGGAGTAACCTATGCCGGCACGAATCGCGGCTTGTTCAGGCTTGAGGCGGGACTTGAGTTGGGCGGATGGCAGCAGATGGGTGAGGTTGGGAACCGCGCGATTTATTCATTGTTGGAAAGTAAAGATGGCAGGATTCTGGTTGGAACAGCGGGCGGATTATTCACTCGGCAAAAGACGGAACCACTTTTTTCTGAACTTCCCTTTGAAAATAAAACTACCAGTCACAGCATTCGTGCTCTGATCGAATTCAAAGACAAAGTTTACGCGCTGGTCTTTGAGGTCGGACTCGCTGAAATTGATTCTGGTTCCGTGAAATTAATTGCTGATGCAGCGGTTCAGAAAGCCACATGTTTTGCCGTCTCAGAAGCGAAACAAATAATGAGTATTGCGACCACCGATGATTATTTCAGGTATGACGGGACGAAAATATCTACGCTTACCGGAAAGACAGAACGGCGTGCGGAGCATGGTTTAATCCATGCATTGGCGATGACCAGCGATCATTTTGGTGATCATTTATGGATTGGAACGGAACGAGGATTATTTACGATCATTGCGAATCAATGGAGTTCGGTGGTTTCAGGTTTAGACGTGCAGGCGTTATTCGTCATGGTTGAAGGGCCGGACAATCATCCGGTGATTTATTGTGCGACAAAAAATGCAGGCTTATACAAAATTCGCCCGGACAATGGCGCGATAGTTCGTTTTGATACGGAACAGGGTTTACCTTCGCCACAAGTATTTTCCGTTACCAAAGGGAGCAATGGCGAAATCTGGATTGGCACAAATCGCGGCATTGTTCGGCATCAACCGAACCCTAATCCGCCTGTCCTTGAACCGCGCAGACTGGTGGCAGATCGGGTTTATTCGGCGGATTACTTAATTACCGAACTGCGTTTCCCGGCTTATCAGCAAACCTACTTGCTGGAGGTCGCGGGGTTAGGCAGTAAAACTTTCCCTTCACAATTTCAGTATGAATATACGTTAACGGAAGAGAAGCGTGGACTCGTCAAAAAGGTTATTTCACCCGAACCGCAATTTGAACTGAAGGACATGAAGGCCGGAAATTATACGATCATTGCTCGTGCTATCAGTCGTGACCTGGTTTATTCCGCGCCGTATCAGCTCAAAATCTGGATTTCACCGGAACAAATTTCGGGGACGACAATTTTGCTGACAGGCCTGCTGGGACTGGCTTTGGTCGCGGGCAGCTATGCTTTTTATCAACAACAGCGCACCGCCAAAGCGAATCAAAAACTGGAAATTACCAATGACGAATTGCTGAAAACCAGGATTAGTCTGGCGAATACGACCGAAACGGAACGCAGTCGTATCGCACGGGACTTGCACGATCAGACACTGGGCGATTTGCGTCACTTGCTGGTGATGACGGATCAACTGGATAGCCCTGTGCCAAATACGCAACCGCCGACGCCTGCCGCCATTAGAAAAAAGATTGAAGAAGTCTCAAACGAAATTCGACACATTTGCGAAGACCTCAGTCCTTCGGTGCTGGAAAATATTGGCTTTATCCCGGCGCTGGAATGGGCGTTGACGGATGCTGTCACACATTTGCCAGGCGCCGAAAAATTTGCCTTTGAATTTGTGTGTGAGCCGGATTTAGAGGAGCGGTTGCAACTTTCACCGACCGAGCAAATTCAGCTTTACCGCATCGTTCAGGAAGCGATAAATAATGTTTGTCGGCACGCCCAGGCAACCAGAGTAAGTTTGGATGTTAGTGTCGAAAATGATAGTGACCTGATGATTTCGGTCAATGATGACGGGATCGGGATAAAATCAAATCCTGATAATCCAACCGGTCATGGAATGAGCAATATTCGCTCCCGCGCCAACCTGATTGGGGCTGAAACAATTTGGCTGGACACGGAAACGGGTTGCCATTTTGAAGTCCGCAAAGCTCAGGTCGTCGCCGCAGTTGCAATTGATACCCCCGCGCCATAAACTTCAAACGAGTTACTAAAACAACAATAATTTAATAATAAACCTGTCACGGTCAGTGAGGTGGTTGGAAATCATCCGGCAATCGTCTTATCCGTTACCTGTCATTTTCCATCAATCGGAATTTCAGAGCGGAGGGGATTACTATGCCTCGTCAGTTGTCATTTGCTGTCATCATTTTTATGAGTCTTTGGCTCGTGTGTCTTTCGCTGCCGCTCCTGGCGCAGACGCAACTCGCTACACATCACAAAAACATTGGTAATGATGGGCTGGTCATCCGTGAAAAAACGCAGGTAGTCACGTTGAATGTTACTGTAACCGACTCCCGGAATCGCCCGGTCGTCGGATTGACCCGCAACAATTTTGACGTTTACGAAGATAAGGTGAAGCAGAATATTGAGTATTTTGTGGAAACTGATGTGCCGGTGAGCGTGGGAATTATTTTCGATGTGTCAGCCAGTATGGAGTCACAGTTGACGAAAGCCAGAGCAGCATTGCAGGCTTTCGTGCAAACCTCGCACCCCGACGATGATTTTTTCCTCGTCGCTTTTAATCAACAGGCACAGCTTGTCGCGGATTATACGGATGGTGAGACCGTCGTAAATAAAATAGCGTATCTCAAAACGAGTGGTGGTACGGCGCTTTATGATGCGGTGTATCTGGGACTGGATAAACTAAAAAACGCACGCCATAAAAAACAAGTCCTGATTGTGATTTCAGATGGCGAGGATAACAGTTCAAGATATTCGTTGCGTGAACTTGGTAAATTTATCAGGGAATCTGATGCCCTGATTTATAGTTTAAGTGTGTCCGCCACCGCCGGCAGCAATTGTGGTCAACTTTGTCAGGTTTATGCAAAACGGGCGCTGGATGAAATGTCTGGTTTCACCGGTGGGCGAGCTTTTTTCCCTGTCGGGCTGGCGGAACTGGAACAGGCGACGGTGCAAATTGCCCTGGAATTGCGCCGACAATACAGCCTCGGATACGTTTCAACGCGGACAGATCGGGACAGTAAATGGCGGAAGATTGCGACGAAAGTTAAAAGTGAAAAAGGCGCACCAGAGGTTTCCGCCAGATTAGTCGTCAGAACCAAAGATGGTTATTACGCGATCCCCTAACCCGGCAAATACTCCGGCACAAAACTGCGCACAACCGTAACCCGCGATCAATGGGCCATCAGCAGATAGAAAACACCTCCGCACTCTGCTCCTAATCCGATAAAACGCCATTCCGGCTGCCAGGTCAGCACCGAAAAGTATTTGAAAATATTGCAGTCCTTACCAGTGGTTTGAAAGGCTGCCCTGGGCAGACTATTCTAAGTCCGACAGTTTTGTTCAGCAGCTTAACAGCGATTATTATTTATGATTGAAACAGAAGAACAACTGGAAAACATCTTAGGTGTGCCCAACGCCAGGGATATTGAAGCGATGCGCCGTATTTCAGGCGACATCCTTTTGCTCGGCGCCGGCGGCAAGATGGGGCCGTCGCTCGCACAGCGCGTCAAACGTGCGATTGACGCGGCTGGTGTGTCGAAACGTGTGATTGCTGTCGCGCGGTTTTCTTCACCCTCAGCACGAGCGGAACTGGAAAATGCAGGCATCGAAACACTCACCTGCGACCTGCTGAAGCGTGATGAAGTTGATCGTTTGCCTGATTGCGAAAATGTCCTGTATCTCGCGGGGCGCAAGTTTGGTTCCTCGGATCGCACCGATTTGACCTGGGCGAGCAACGCGGTCACGCCTGCTTACGTCGCGCATCGTTACCAGAAATCGCGCATCGTAGTTTTTTCTACGGGCAACGTTTATCCCTTTGTCAGCGCGGCTTCCGGTGGCGCAGTCGAAACGGATGCGCTGGCACCACGCGGCGAATATGCAAATTCATGTCTTAGTCGTGAGCGTGTGTTTGAATATTTCTCGCGTGAGTTCGGAATGAAATGCCTGCTGTTCAGGCTCAATTACGCGGTAGATTTGCGCTACGGCGTACTCGTGGACATCGCACGAAAAGTTTACGAAGGCCAGCCCGTAGATGTGACCGTTGCGTATTTCAATGTCATTTGGCAGGGCGATGCGAATTCGTATGCGCTGCGCAGCCTGGAATTGTGCGAATCTCCACCGCGCATTTTGAATGTCACAGGGGCAGAAATCGTCGCCGTGCGCGCGACTGCCGAATACTTTGCTGCGCGATTTAATCGTCCGGTGAATTTTCAAGGAAAAGAATCGAAAGACGCTTTGCTGAACAATGCTGCGCTCTGCCGCGAGTTGCTGGGCGAGCCTGAAATCAGGCTGGATGAATTGAAAGAAATGGTTGCCCATTGGATTGAAAGCGGCGGCGCGAGCTTGAACAAACCGACAAAATTTGAAGTCACGGATGGAAAGTTCTGAGGAAAGCAAAAGGCTGCATATCAAATCAAAAATCAAATATCAAATGGCAAAAGGGCGGCACTTATTTTCAAAATTCAGAAAATGCCTTGCTTCCGAATCCCATTTTTGCCATTTGATATTTGATTTTTGATTTGATATGCAGCCTTTTCTTTACATTCGTTATGAATCCTGAAATTCAACAACAACTATTGAACGGCGTAGTGATTCCTGCGCATCCGCTCGCACTCACCGCCAAACGCAAACTGGATGAGCGCCGGCAGGTCGCGTTGACGAAATATTATTGCGCAGCGGGCGCCGGCGGCATCGCAGTTGGTGTTCATACGACGCAATTTGCAATTCGTGATTTGGCGGTCGGATTGTTCGAGCCGGTGCTGCGTTTGGCGGCAGACACGATGCGCGAATACGAACAAGCGAATGACAAGCGGCTCGTCAAAATCGCGGGCATTTGCGGGGGTACTAAGCAGGCACAAGACGAAGCAGGCTTCGCCCGCGAAATGGGTTATGACGCTGGCCTGTTAAGTCTTGCAGCTTTGCGCGATGCGCCTATGTCCGACTTGTTAGAACATTGCCGCGCCATTGCTACAGAGATCCCGCTCATCGGTTTTTACCTGCAACCGGCGGTCGGCGGACGCTTGCTGAGCTATGAATTCTGGCGCGAATTTTTTGCAATCGAAAACGTCGCAGCAGTAAAAATTGCCCCCTTCAACCGCTACCAGACACTTGACGTTGTGCGTGCGCTGGCAGACAGCGGGCGCGCCAAAGAAATTGCGCTTTACACGGGCAATGATGACAACATCGTCGCGGATTTATTGACCGAATTTCGGGTCAGTACCGGGAGTGGTAGCGACCGGGCCAGCGTGGCAATTCATTTCGCTGGAGGATTGCTGGGACATTGGGCTGTTTGGACGAAACGCGCTGTTGAATTGCTCGCTGAAATCAAAGCTGCCCGCACGAATGGCAAGGCGTTTGATGTGCTGGCGCGTTCGGCTGAAGTGACCGATGCGAATGCGGCGTTCTTTGATGCAAAGAATAATTTCGCGGGCTGCATTGCCGGATTGCATGAAGTCTTACGACGTCAGGGACTGCTGGCCGGGCGCTGGTGCCTTGATCCGCATGAAGATTTATCGCCAGGGCAAATGGATGAAATAGATCGTATCTATCAGAGCTATCCCGCCCTCAACGATGATGAATTTGTTGCCTGGCATCTGAATCGCTGGTTGCGTTGAAGCGACTTCAACTATGATCTGAAACAATGACGACCTGGAGGCGGGACTGCTTTATCAACTGGTTTGAGCATGTTAATATCCCGTTTCACTTTTCAGAATTTTTTATTGAGGTTGTCAAAGAAACTTGCCTACCGTCATGCTCAGATTTAGAACCTGCTTTATTTGTCCACTACTGACCAGCGTAGTTTTTTTCTTTACCTCGTTAATTTCATCCCGCTCAACTCGCTTTCCGATTGCGGTTCAAACTCAAAATTAATAACTGCCCCATTATTTATTGACTGATTTATGCCCAAGCGTACAGACATCCACAAAATTTTGATTATCGGTTCCGGCCCCATCGTGATTGGTCAGGCCTGCGAATTCGACTACTCCGGCACCCAGGCTTGTCGGGCTTTGAAACAGGAAGGTTTTGAAGTCGTCCTCGTTAATTCCAATCCGGCGACGATCATGACCGATCCTGAACTGGCGGATCGGACGTATGTCGAACCGCTCACCGTCGAAGCGGTCAGCGCGATCATTGAACGCGAAAAGCCAGATGCGTTATTGCCCACTGTCGGCGGACAGACGGCGCTGAATTTAGCCGTGAAATTATCAGAAAGCGGCATCCTGGCAAAATATGGCGTCGAAATGATTGGGGCAAAACTTGAAGCCATTCAAATCGGCGAAGATCGGCAGCTTTTCAAAAAAGCGATGGATGAAATCGGGCTTGAAATGCCAAAGGCGCATTTTGTTCACAACCTGGCGGAAGCGCTGATCGCCGCCGAAGAAATTGATTTCCCGATTATCATGCGTCCAAGTTTTACGATGGGCGGCACGGGCGGCGGCATTGCCTACAACATGGAAGAATTCGAGGAAATTGCCGAGCGTGGTTTGAGCGCCAGCCCGATCAGCGAAGTTCTGGTCGAAGAATCTATCATCGGTTGGAAAGAATTTGAACTCGAGGTAATGCGCGATTTGAAAGACAACGTCGTCATTATTTGTGCGATTGAAAACTTTGATCCGATGGGCGTGCATACGGGGGATTCGATCACCGTTGCACCCGTGCAAACACTGACTGATCGTGAATATCAGGTGCTGCGTGATGCGGCGCTCAAAATCATCCGCAAAGTCGGCGTGGAAACCGGCGGCTCGAATATTCAGTTTGCGATTAATCCGAAAACCGGACAGTTGCGCATTATCGAAATGAACCCGCGTGTCTCGCGTTCATCAGCGCTGGCTTCTAAAGCGACGGGCTTTCCGATTGCGAAAATTGCTGCCAAGCTCGCAGTTGGTTACACGCTCGACGAAATTCCCAACGACATTACGAAAAAGACGCCCGCTTCGTTTGAGCCGACGATTGATTATGTCGTCGTCAAAATTCCAAAATGGGCGTTTGAGAAATTCCCCGGCGCGGATGTCACGCTTGGCACGCAAATGAAATCGGTTGGCGAAGCGATGGCGATTGGGCGCACTTTCAAAGAATCATTTATGAAAGGAATTCGCTCGCTGGAAGTTCGCACGGCCCCGCAAATCAGCGGCGTTGATGATGAGGCTTTACGCCGCAAACTCATTATCCCCAATGCCGAACGATTTTATTATTTGCATGCGGCACTGGAACGCGGCTGGTCGGTGGAAGAGCTTTACGAACTGACCCGCATTGATCCCTGGTTCCTGACGCAGCTTGAACAAATCGTAACGCTGCAAAACGAAATTGCGGAATACGAGCTTGACTCAATTACGAATGAAACTTTACGCGCTGCCAAACGCATGGGCTTTTCAGATGCGCGGATTGCTGAGTTACTCGGTTGCACGGAAAATGAAGTCCGCGCCCAACGCAAAGCCGCGAAAATTATTCCGGTCTATAAACGTGTAGATACGTGCGGCGCGGAGTTTGAATCCTTCACGCCGTATTTGTATTCAACTTACGAAGAAGAGTGCGAAGCGGAACCATCCACGAAAGACAAAATCATGATTCTCGGCTCCGGCCCAAATCGCATTGGGCAGGGGATTGAGTTTGATTATTGCTGTTGCCACGCGGCGTTTGCGCTCAAAGAAGACGGCTACGAAACGATCATGGTGAATTGCAACCCGGAGACTGTTTCGACCGATTACGACACGGCAGATCGTTTGTATTTTGAGCCGCTGACTTTCGAGGATGTCATGAACATCGTCGAACTGGAAAAACCCAAAGGAGTGATCGTGCAATTTGGCGGTCAGACGCCGCTAAATCTGGCAATGCGTTTGCACGAAGCCGGCGTCCCGATTATCGGCACTTCGCCTGAATCAATTGATCTGGCGGAAGACCGCAAACGCTTTGGCAAATTAATCGCCGATTTGCATATTCCACAACCGATCAATGGCACAGCAGTCAATGTTGATGAGGCGAAGCGCGTTGCGGCTTCCATTGGCTATCCGGTTCTGGTGCGTCCCAGTTATGTGCTGGGCGGACGTGCGATGATGATTGTATATGACGAAGCGAGCCTTGAAGGTTATATGAAAACGGCGGTTGACGCTTCACCGCAAAAACCGATTCTGGTGGATCGCTTTCTCGAAGATGCCTTTGAAGTTGACGTAGATGCGCTGGCCGATGGCGAGCAGTGCGTCATTGCCGGAATTCAGGAACATATCGAAGAGGCGGGCATTCACTCCGGTGATTCCTCATCCGTTTTGCCGCCGTATATGGTCAAGCCGGATCATCTGGAGATAATGCGAAAATATACGCGGCAACTGGCGCAGGCTTTGGATGTGTGCGGGCTGATGAACATTCAATTTGCCATCAAAGACGATATTGTGTATGTGCTGGAGGTGAACCCCCGCGCCTCGCGTACTGTGCCGTTTGTTTCAAAAGCGACGGGCGTTCCGCTGGCTAAAATTGCGGCCCGCGTGATGACCGGACGTAAACTGGCAGAATTTAATTTGCCCGAAGAATTAACCGTCAGCAGCTTCTTTGTAAAAGCGCCCGTTTTTCCGTTCGCTAAATTCCCTGGTGTTGATCCGTTGTTAGGTCCTGAAATGCGCTCGACCGGCGAAGTGATGGGAATGGGCGATGATTTTGGCGAAGCCTTTGCCAAAGCCTGTCTGGGGGCTGGTTCGCTTCTGCCGCTGAAAGGAACAGCCTTTATCAGCGTCAATGACAGCGATAAGAAAAATGCTGTGCGCGTCGCTCGCCGCCTGAGCGAATTAGGTTTTCGCCTGATCGCTACGCGCGGAACTTCCGTGGCGCTCAACGATGCCGGCGTCGAATGCGAACGTGTTTTTAAGGTCAACGAAGGCCGCCCCAACATTGTAGATTTAATCAAAAGTGACGAAATTGAATTGATCGTGAATACGCCGCTGGGCAAGACTTCATTTTACGATGAACGCGCCATTCGCCGCGCCGCGATGCAATACAATGTTGTGACTTTTACGACGCTGACCGGAGCAAACGCCGCCGCAAGCGCAATTGAATCTTTGCAGGAACACGGAAAATTCGGTGTGACGAGTTTGCAGGAGCATCATTCGTAAATGAGCATCAACGATCCTGAAATCATCAAAACAATTCTGTCCGATTGCCGCACAATTGCCGTGGTTGGACTGTCTTCAAATCCTTTGCGTCCGAGCTATGACGTCTCGCAATATATGCAGCGCCACGGTTATCGCATTATTCCGGTCACGCCAAATGATAGCGAAGTGTTAAGTGAAAAAGCTTATCCAACTCTTTTTGTCGTGCCAGAAAAAATTGATCTGGTAAATATTTTCCGGCGCGCTGACCAGGCCGGAGCGCATGTTGATGAAGCCATTAAAATTGGTGCCAAAGCTGTCTGGATGCAGGAAGGCGTGATTGATGAAGCCGCCGCCAAACGTGCAGTAGACGCAGGCTTGCTGGTCGTAATGGATCGGTGTTTATTGAAAGAACATTTGAAATTTAGCAAGTTAAAGTAGCGCAAAACTTTTAGAGGATTTTATATGCAGGTTGGTTTAATTGGTCTCGGAATTATGGGCGCTCCGCAAGCGCAAAATTTACTCAGAGCCGGATTCGTTCTGACTGTTGCTACGCGCACTCCGGGGAAAGCGGAAAAATTTGCCGCCGATAATAAAGCGCTGGGCAATGTTCACGCCGTAAACACTGCCGCCGAAGTTGCCGCCGCCTGTGATGTTGTCATCACGATGGTGACAGATTCGCCGGATGTCATTGCGGTAGCGCAGGGTGAAAACGGAATTTTTGCGGCGGCAAAAGCCGGCACGATTATCATTGATATGTCTACGATTTCGCCCAAAGTCACGCAGGAACTCGCCGCCGAAGCCGAGGCCAAAGGGTTATTCTGGCTTGACGCTCCGGTTTCTGGCGGACAAAAAGGAGCGATTGAAGGAACGCTGACAATTATGGTTGGCGGCGATGCCGGGGCATTGGAAAAAGCGCGTCCGGTTTTGGAAGCGATGGGCAAACGCATCACTCATTTTGGCAAAGCAGGCAATGGACAATTCGCCAAACTCAGCAATCAGATCATCGTCGCCGGAAATTTGCTGGCAGCGTGTGAAGGCCTGGTTTTCGCGGCAAAAGCTGGCTTGGATTTAAATACGGTTCACAGCGCTTTGACAGGCGGGGCTGCGAATTCGTGGGCGTTGGAAGTCCTCGGCAAAAAAATGATTGATCGTGATTTTGCCCCGGCGTTTATGGTGAAGTTGCAGCAAAAAGATTTGCGGCTTGTGCTGGATGCCGCCAGCCAGAATCATACGTCATTGCCGGGAACTTCAATTGCACATCAATTGCTGGCGGCGGTTGAGGCAGAGGGGCGTGGAGACGATGGAACGCAAAGTTTGTTCAGGGTTTTAGAAAAACTGGCCGGACTGTAAACAGGTAAGACAGGCATCCTGCCTGTCTTTTCCCTACCGCTCAAATCTAATTCGTAAGCCGCCGCGAAACATCCTCGGCATTCCAATCGTTTCCAGCGGTGTGCGTCCCACTACCACTCGTTCATTCAGCAGGTTCTGCACGGCAAAAAACGCTTCAAAGTATTTTCCCAATGACCGCGAAACATTGGCGTCAACCAAAGCATAGCTGTTCAGCGGCAACGTATTTCGATCATCGTCGAATTGCTGGCTGGCGGCGCGAAACTGCAACGCTGCATTGACGATGCGAGGATTGAAATAACTCATCTGCATCGTAATTTGATGGCGCGGGACTTGCGGAATTAATAATCCCTGCAAACTTAAATCCTGTGGCGCACGCTTCACAATTGCATCGGCAAATAAATATCCGCTGGAAAATCGAAGTTGATTTGTCACTTTCATTTCGATTTCGGCTTCGATGCCGGATGATCTTGTGCGCCCTAAATTGCGGCGCTGGCGCGTGATCAGAGTCGGCGTCGTCGAAATTGTGAAGTTGGAAATCGGGTTCACGATTTCGGTGTAATAACCTGTCAGGCGCGTGATAACTTTTGGATTAATCGTCCACGTCATTCCGGCTTCTCCGCCTGTCAATCGTTCGGCAGTCAAAGCATTGTTTGATTGTGTGAGCGTGTCACCGACGCGAAAGCTGCGATAAAGTTCATTGAGCGTCGGCGCACGAAAAGCCCGATAGCCTGATGCCCGCAACTCTACATTTGGCCTGGCGTGATAAATCAAAGCTAATCGCGGACTGAAAGCATTGGCGGTGCGCGAGACAAAAAATGTTGGTGTCACAACTCCTGTTGCCAATGCCCGCGACACCGAAGCCGCCGAAGAATCGCGCCATTGATCGTAACGACCACTGATTGCCAGCGCCCATTTTTTGCCGAACGATAAATAGTCCTGCGCAAAAAATCCGATGCGGCGTTGCCTGCCGCCGGCGCTTACAAATGTTGTCGCACGATTGTTGGCAAAAACAGTTTCATCGCTTGTCCCGCGCACACCGCGAATTTCAAAGCCGGCAAAGAGGGTGTGGATTCCGCTGGTGGCCTTCGTCCAGTTCAAGCGCAAACCTGCATCGTGTGATGGTGTCGCCTGTTGCCGCGACAAAGTTTCAGTCGCTCGATTCGCTGCCACCGCCGTGAAAATCTGGTGATAGCGCTGCTGATTACCAAACAGCGAAATCGTCCAGTTGCTTTTATCAGGGGTTTGAATTTTTGCGCCCACCGCCACCGATTCATTGGCTGTATCGTTGAGTTGCAAAATTGTTCCATTATTCCGATCCTGATCGTACACCGAGCCGCGCACAAATATTGAGTTGTTCGGATCAAAATCAAAGCCTGTGCGCAGCGTCAAAACGCGATGTTGCGAAGACGCTCGTGTGTCGGCTGCGCCACGAATATTGGGAGCGAGGATAAAATAACCATCGGTGCGAAACGCTTCGCCAGACAGCGCCAAATTTAACTTGCCAAATTTATCGCCCGCAAAAAATGAACCTTCACCTGTCTGCAAATTTCCCGCGCTGGCCGAGGCACTGATGGTTGGCGCATTCGCATTGCGCGTGTTCAGGCTGATGACGCCGCTGAGCGCATCGGAGCCGTACAAATGCGACGCGCCGCCGCGTTCGACTTCAATGCTGGCAATGGCTTCGCGCGGAATGCGATCCCAGTAAACCCAGCCGCCAAACGCATCATTGAGTGGAATCCCATCCGCTAAAACCAACGTCCGACTTGCGCCACTTGCGCCTGCCCCACGCAACGAAACTCCCTGCGTAGTCGGATTCGCTACGAGGGAACTGGAGCGACGAAAATTGCTGAAACCGGGAACCTGACGCAAGAGATCGTCTACAGTTTGGGCGGCGGCTGATTGAATTTGTTTGGGCGTGAAGGAGGTGATGACGGTGGCCTGACGAGTAGCGAGAAAATCTATTTCACGCACATTCGTTATATCTGCTCGCTCCATTCCAACTTCAACGCGCAACACAATTCGCATAACTTCAGGCTTGCCAACTCCAACTTTTGCCGTCTGCGTGAGCCGCTCAAATCCTGTTGCCTGAAACACAAGCTCATAATTGCCTGGCGGTAATGCCTCAAAGAAAAATTTGCCCTGTGTATCGGACAGCTTTTTACGGCGAAAATTGTTTGCCCCACTTACCACAATGGATGCTTTTGGAATTACAGCGCCCGTTTGATCTACGACCTCTCCTTCGATTGGGAAAGGGTCTTGTGCCTTATCCGTAACAGGAAGGAATATGATGAAAAAAATAGCCGTCAAAAGTTGAATTGTGCGAAATAAAGTTTTTAGCATGTTCGGTAACGAAAAAAGAAAAGTTTGATTACTCCATCACTTTACTCAATGGTTCTTCTGCAATGCAAGCGTCACGCTTCAATTTATCTTCAGCACATTGACGGGGTTGCCTTCGGGTTTTACTATCGGCATTCCTATGGCAAAGAGCAAAACTAAAATTCCTCGAAGTTGGTTGCCTACTCTCGCCATCAGTGAAGATGCCCAACGGCAGGAAAATCGGCAACTATTAGAGCGTATGAATGCTGCTTATCAGGATGCTTCAGATGTCGAAGAAGAAAAACGATTGCGCCAAATGCGAAACTTGCAGCGCCGCCTTTTATTAACAGAACCGTGTGAAGCGGAATAAATTTTCAGGAGTCCAAATGTACAAAGACGATTTACTCAAAGATAAAGTTATTCTCATTACCGGAGGTGGCACAGGCCTCGGCAAATCAATGGCGACGCGCTTTTTACAGCTTGGCGCGAAGATTGCTATTACCAGCCGCAAAGAAGAAGTTTTGGCTGCTACCGCCAAAGAATTACACGACGCCACTGGAGGCGAAATTTTTTACACTCCCTGTGATGTCCGCAATCCTGATCAGGTCGAAGCGATGATGGATACGATTTGGAATCATTACGGCACGATTGATGTTTTGGTCAATAATGCCGCCGGAAATTTCGCCAGTCCGACCGAACGGCTCTCGCATCGCGCTGTAGACACTGTGCTGGGCATCGTCCTGCACGGAACCTGGTATTGCACGCTCGCGCTCGGCAAAAAATGGATTGCCGCCAAACGCGGTGGCACGATGCTGAATATTCTGGCGACGTATGCTTGGACAGGTTCGGCTTATGTGGTTCCCTCGGCGACCGCAAAAGCTGGCGTGATGGCGCTGACGCAATCGCTCGCGGTGGAATGGGGCAAATATGGGATTCGGATGAACGGCATCGCTCCCGGCCCTTTTCCAACCGAAGGCGCACAATCCCGCCTGAGTCCTTCGGGCAGTTTTATGGAAGGAGCAGTCGCGCATAACCCGATGAAACGTGTCGGCAGTCACGAAGAATTAGCCAATCTCGCCACCTATCTGGTATCCGATTATTCCGGCTACATCAACGGCGAAGTCGTCGTTATTGACGGCGGCGAATGGCTCTCAGGCGCAGGCGAATTCAGCGGCCTGGCAAAAATGACCGATGAAGATTGGGAGAAATTTGCAGCGCAGGCGCGTGGGCAAAAATAGGCAGGGTAAACATCTTGTTCGCTATAAAGCTCGCGGTACAGTACCCTGAGCGATAGCGACAAGGTATTTCTCCTCACTCAATTTTCGTGTAAATTCGTGGCTTAATTTCAAGTCCAAATTTTAGGAGTCCAACTTAAATGACCGAGAGAATCTTTAACTTTAGTGCAGGTCCCGCAGTGTTACCTGAAACCGTTCTGGCTGAGGCGCAGCGCAATCTGATGTCGTTGCCCGGCGTCGGCATGTCTATCCTGGAAATCAGCCATCGCTCTCCTGCTTTTGAGACGGTGATCAAAGAAGCAGAAGCTGATTTGCGTGCGTTGCTCAACATCCCGGACAATTACAAAGTGCTGTTTTTGCAGGGTGGCGCGAGCATGCAATTCACGATGGTTCCGATGAATTTGCTGCCGAAAGACGCCAGCGCGGATTATATTTTGACAGGCAGTTGGGGCCAGGGTGCGATCAAAGAAGCCAGAAAAATCGGGACTGTCCGCGAGGCTGGCTCAACCGCCGAAGGCAATTTCCAGCGCGTCACAACGCAAAACGAACTCAGCCTTGAGCCGAATGCGGCGTATGTTCATTTCACTTCCAACGAAACAATTTTCGGTGTGGAATTTCAATCCGAACCCGAAGTTGGTGACGTTACTCTGGTATGTGATATGTCGTCTGATTTTTTGAGCCGACCGATTGATGTCTCGAAATACGGATTGATTTACGCCGGAGCGCAAAAGAACGCCGGGCCAGCCGGGGCTACAATTGTGATTGTGCGCGATGATGTGCTGGAGCGTGTACCAAAAGGTTTGCCCGCGATGCTCGATTATCGCAACCTGGCAGAAAAAGAATCCATGTACAACACACCGCCGTGCTTTGCAATTTACATTTGCGGACTGGTTTTTAAATGGTTGCGCAATGAAGTTGGTGGACTGGAAAAAATTCATGCAATGAACCAGGCGAAAGCGAAAATTTTGTACGACGCGATTGATGCTTCCGATGGCTATTATCGCGGCCATTCCGACAAAGACTGTCGCAGTTTGATGAATGTAACTTTCCGTTTGCCGAGTGAAGAATTGGAAAAGAAATTTGCGAAAGAGGCTACGGCAGCGGGACTTGATGGCTTGAAAGGGCATCGTTCTGTGGGAGGAATGCGCGCCTCAATTTACAACGCCTTTCCGCAGGATGGAGTCGTTACGCTGGTTGAGTTTATGAAAAATTTTGCGGGTCAAAACGGCTAATCTGATAAGTCCTTTGTCAGATTAGATATTTGTTCATGGCAGGTATCATCAGGACCGTAAGAAATGTTCAGTTCAGATAGCAATATCTGAACTGAACATTTTAGTTAAAATTTCGCTCATCCCAGGGACAGCCAAAATCTTTTCTTTCACTCAATAAAAAACCTTCTTATCGGCTATTGTCTGGGGGGAGGAGTAGGGGAAGTTCGCCCAGTCGGAGAAGTATTCGGACTACGCGTAGACGAAATCCGGGGACTGCTGACAGGAGAGCTGGTCGAAGACATCATCGGCGTAGTGGTTGCTGATGGAGTCATAGTACTTTCCGAACTTGTTCCAGACCCGCCACCAGTTGTAGAAGTAGCTGCAGATGACCCCGAGCCTGATCCCTTTGAACTACCACCTCGTCCGGTGTCATCAGTACAGGCATTTGTAAACAATACAAGACTAATTAGCCCTACTGTAAAAACATTGAAATTTTTCATCTTTCATTCTCCCTTCCTTAAAGAGTTATCCAATTTTTGAGAAATGATTTTCGCACCAACGAACTATCTGCTAAATCAAAGAATAATTTACAGTAAATTTTCTAACTGTAAACGCGACTATCAGACAAATAACGGAGCAGCCAAAAAGTCAGATTAGTATTAATAGACAATTAATATTCTGTCTGATTAGGGGTTGCGAATTTCTGTGCCATTCCGATATAACCCAGTAATGGATAGCGAACCAGTTGAAATTCAAAATCGTCTTCTATCTCACCTGTAAATAACATTTTCCAAAATGCCGTTTTATTAATAACCGGGGCAGAACCAATCACTTATTTTACCTGCATTCCGGATTGCTCGCAATACTGACGTACCTCAGTCGGTTTTATTAGATACCGATAGACATGCAGGTCTGGTGGTGTATTTTTTACAAACCACTCTACTCCTTTAATACCAACCAGCCATGAAAGAAAATTTCGGTTAATTGTATGATAGAAAAATAAACCATCAGGTTTTAATACTCTGGCGATTTCGGTAACTACTAAATCAGGTGTTTTGACATGTTCCAGCATATCCATCGCGCAAACAATATCAAAAGACTGATTGGCAAAAGGAAGCTGGTTTGCATCTCCCCATTGATATTGTACCCGACCAGTCTGGTCATACTCTTGAGCAATGGCGAGACTTTGTCTGGAAGTATCAATCCCTGTTACCATGAACCCATGCCGAACCAGTTCGTTTGCCAGAAATCCCGCTCCACAACCTACATCTAATATCTTATCTGCCCTGGTTGGAAAAATTTCCAGGATACGTCGTATTATCCAGGGGTTACGAATTCGGCATTCGGCACGAAGTAATGCCATAGGATTATCTTTTGCTGTATACCATTGTTTTCCAAGCTGATGATAAATATCATTGTTGACCTACTTATGAACCCGTTCCCACATACTCATCTGCACCAGTTAAAAATATACTGTTTGTGTTCAGCCCGTTTCCGAACAGGCACAGCTTGTTTCAGAATCTGTACTGTTGAAATCTGAAAACGTCAGGCAATGCCATATTCGGAACAGGATTCCTGGACTGATTAAATTCAGTCAGATTTATCTGCCAGTTAAAGGTTTTGGTAAAATTACTTTAATTGGCAGCTATTTAACGTGAAAGTTATTTATTTCCACTCTGTTTGTCCTGAACAGTTTGCTGATTACCCTGCTCACCGGACTTGCCTTTTCCTTTTTGGCCACCTTGCTGACCACTTCGTTCTTTTTGGTTATCCTGTTTGTTCTCTTTTTCTTTTTTCGGCATTTGAAATTTCTCCTTGAAAGTATTTTGTTACAGGATTAGTTGACTAACTAATCCTGTAACAAAATGATTTAGAAACACCGAGGGAACAAGCAATTAGGATGCCAAGAAATAAATTATAAAAGTATGTTGTCTGTACCTGTAAATAGGAAAAGGAGTACATAAATAGAAGCGAGATGAGTATAAGTTGTTCGATTTTAAATCAAATACTTAAAAGTACTGAACTTCAATTTAAAAAAGATTGAATTAAATCCGAACAGTAAATGTTCTTTAAATTGTCTTCTGTTAGGAATTTAGACAAGTTCGGATGCCTTTTGTCAGCAGTTGTAATAAATTAATACCTGAAAGTGAAATATGCTGGTCAAAATGCTGTCTCTTTCGATAATTGCAGTAACCGAAAGGCAGATTTGATTAAAGATACATACTGGATAGTAGCGGCTGCTGCTTAAAAAACGGCTTACTCAGATAATTCTGAAGCTGATGTTCGTCAGTTAGAATATGATGGTCTTTGTTATATGAATAAAAAAATTTTAGTGTGGTTGATCCTGTGTTTGATTTGGGGATCGACGTGGCTCTTTATCAAAATTGGTTTGCGGGATTTGCCACCGATTTCCTTTGCTGCGTTGCGCTTCGGGTTTTCGGCTTTGATTTTGTGGGCGATTGCATGGGTACGTAAAAGTGAAATTCCCAAATCTTTCACTGCATGGAAAATGATTTTTCTTTCCGGGATCACTGGATTTAGTATTAATTACAGTCTGATTTTTTGGAGTGAAAAATATATCTCTTCGGGTTTAGCTTCAGTCCTGCAAGCAATGATTCCAGCTTTCGGTTTAGTCATGGCGCATTACTATTTGCCTGCTGAAAAAATTACCTGGTTGAAAGCGCTTGGCGTTGCTATCGGCATTGGGGGCGTTGCTTTGATTTTCTCTGATCAATTCAAATTTGAAGGTGCGATGGCCTTAGCCGGAAGCGCGGCGGTAGTGACGAGCGCTTTTTTTGTGTCCTTTTCAAATATAATTGTGAAATCAGGCGGCGGCAAAATTGATCCGGTTGTGATTTCTGCTGCGCAAATGACAGTTGGGATTGTGCCGCTCTTTATCGTCGGATTTTTATGGGAAGGGAATCCGCTGCATTTTCATTGGACGAAAATGGCGGCGCTCGCACTTGTCTATTTAGTGTTGATCGGCTCTGTCGCGGCTTTCGTCCTGTATTACTGGTTAATCCGACATTGGGAAGTAACCAAAGCGATGTTGATTTCCTTAGTCACGCCGATCATTGCTTTGTTGTTGGGAATAATAACGCTGGGCGAAAAATTAAACTGGCGGATTGTCGCTGGCACTTTGCTGATTCTAGCTGGAGTCGGATCAATTTTAGGTGAAAAGTTCAAGTCCGGTTTAGCGTCCGCACCGGAAACTTAATCATTTTGTAAACGGTTGACAGGGCAAGGGCTATTGCGTATTATCGCCGCTTGCTTTTGAGTGCCTCTATTCAACTGGCTAGGTAGGTAATAATCTTGATATACGTTTTATATACAATTTATGTTTTGGCCTGCGCCTTTCTGATCCTGTGCGTGTTATTGCAATCAGGTAAAGGTGGCGATGTGGCGTCTGCTTTTGGCGGCGCGGGCAGTCAGACTGCCTTTGGCCCACGTGGTGCACAGAAACCATTAGAAAAAGCGACCATCGCATCAGCCGTAATTTTTATGTTGCTGGCCTTGATTTTTTCGTTGCCGGGAGTCACGGGGGGAAGTTCAGTCGTGAAAGAACCCGTTGAGACAGCAACGCCTGCACCAGCGGCATCAGCGCCAGCAGCCACGACTTTGCCTTCAGCATCCCCTGCTGCGGCGTCGCCTGCTGCTTCTGTTTCTGTCGCGCCCAGTGCAAGTTCGAGTGCCGCCGCCAGCCCAGCCGCGAGCACTGCGCCAGCCAAGAAATAAAAGCGAAGATTTTTAATTTTCGCTTTTGCCGAAGTGGTGGAATTGGTAGACACGTACGTTTGAGGGGCGTATGGGGCAACCCGTGGGGGTTCGAGTCCCCCCTTCGGCACCACAATTTATTACTTTAACTTTAAGTCGTTAAATTCTAGTAAAGAACTATGGTTGTTCAGGCGCGTGCCTGAGCAACCTTTTTTTTGCGCGGGATCGGCTCAAGCTGCTCGCTTTCCGTTTCTAAATATTCTTTGTGAGACCCGTGATCAAGCAGTATTGTGATCGTGTGTCCGACTGGGAAAGTGAGAAAATACTCTTTGCTGGCTTTGAGTATTACCAGCCAACCTTGGTCCTTACTAATGTTTGCCGCCGTGCCGTGAACAAAATACGGCGTCCCTAAACGTACACCAACCAATGTCTTTTGCTTCTATTCGTGTCTTTGTACGGACACCCGCACAGAGTATTTATTATTAATTTTGAAATCACGGCGTACACTGCAATAAAACGAGATAAAGTTGGGGGAATGTTTTTTATTCTGGCGGCTATGAAGTGGTTACGCGCTACCGGATTTAAAGCATGGTGACGGGGCGGATGCTGACCGAAATTGATGCGGCGGGGCAAAAGATGAAGACTAATTTTCTGTTAATAAAAGGCTCTCTGCATCCATCAGGTCTTACGGTCGGCCTGCGAGTTTCTTGTTTTTATCAAATGTTCGCGTGACAGAACGAACACTTTGATTCCGTCAAAATCGGCCTCTACTCGCGCCTGCCACGCCGCGCTGAAGCGAGCAGTAGCGTTCTGCCGCTGCCAGAATTCAAGATCGAATGAACGATCCAGCGTTTCCAGGGTGGTAAGTTTCTCCATAACTATCGGAGAGTTGTCAGTTTTCATAGTTGTAAGTTTATTCATTGGGCAACCCCGGCGCAAACTAATATTCAACGCGGGGCTGCTTGCATTTTATGGCCTATTTTGCAGGAGAATCCCGGCACTCCAAAATACTTACTCACCTTTCAGCAAACTCTTGATTGTCTCTTCAAATTCGCTGCTCAGCCGCCGGAATCTTTCGCCTGTGGCTGGGCCTTCAAATCCCGCGTGAATCTTTTTCACCAGGCCATCACGTCCAATAAAAATCGTCGTCGGAAACGCGCCGAAATTTACGAGTTGCGGGAGCTTCTTGTTCACATCATCGTTTTCGGTTGTCCCGGCCAGCAGCATTAAATACGAGATGCCATGTTTTTTGGCGAAGATTTTGACCTGCTCCAAATCACGTTTGGCGTTGCCAGTGTATTCAAATGACAGCCCCAACACTTCCAAGCCCTGATCTTTGTAACGTGCAGAAAGGTCTTTTAATAAAGGCGCTTCGTCGTAACAGTTCGGACACCAGGTGCCTGTGACTTCGATCAGGACGACTTTGTTTTTGAAACGCGGATTCGTTTGGTCAATTGCTTTGCCGTCAAAATCTATGCCACCAAAACGAAAGGTTTCAGCCGGATTCTGAACGCGGGTGAGTTGGGCGGGATCGGCATTGGGCGAATTATTGTTGATGCGTTCCGCGATGACCTTGCGCGGCGGATCGTCCTGACCTAAATCTACCATTCCTTCAAGCTGGCCTTTATCATTCAGCACGGCGCGGAAAATATGACCATTGATGACATCGAAGTGGCTGAGTTGCAATTTGCCGTAACCGAACGCTCCGGTCATTGTTCCCCAATCGCCCGAAGGAGTCAGGATCGTGCCGATGACGCTGCCGTCTTTTTGGCTGGCAATTAATTTCCAGGTTTTTTGTTGTTCGCCTTCGCCAACGCGCATTTCCCATTCGCCGCTAATGTCTTTGCCCTCCGCCCCAGCCGGAATAATCATCGGTTCGCCGCCTTTCCAAATCTTGATCTCGCGCACTAATTTTTTCTGATGCCAGGTTCGCGTCAGCGTTCCGATCATTTCGCGGCGCACAAACCCAGCCTCGAACACGGCGTCATAATAATCAAAATTCAGCTTGAGCGTTTGCGTCGGCACATCAAATGTTCCGCTGGTCGAAGTCACACGCTCGGCCCCATTCAAAAATGAGCCAATAACCTGATTGCCTTCGACTTTGAGTTCGAGCTTGAGCGGGACTTCTTCCGGCTGCGTTTTCTGAAGAGAAAAAGTCGAATCAGGTTTGAGCGAAGCCGTCCCGTTCCAGACGCCAGGCAGATAACTGATTTGTTTTTTGCGCTGGCACGATGAAAGTACAAAGAGCGAAAAGAGCAGGAACAAGAATAGTAAGAACTGTAGGGATTGCTTTAGCGAAGTAGTAAGTTTCATGGTTTGGCTCAGCGTTAGCTGGTAGCTGGTTGCTCGCTGTTATTGTTCACCCGTTACCGCAGGTGGTACTGATCGGGACTTTTCTTTACTATCAAAATACCGATAATGCCCAATAATTTTCCACGCGAATAATCGGTCTTCAAGCTGCGCTCCGGCGCCAATGTTATGAACGATTAAATAATTATTTTTGTCGCTGGTTTTTACATCCGAAAGCAGTCCGATATGAGTCAGACCTTTGCCTAAATCCCAGGCGACGACATCTCCGGGCTGATAATCTATGGCTTCAGTGCTGAGCGGTTGTGTTTTTTCCCGGCGCTCAAACCACGTCATCAGGTTCGGAACGCGGCGATGATCAATACTGGCGTCAGCGGATTTTGCGCCCCATTTTTGGGGGTATTTTGCAAAACTCTTTTTCATGTCTTCGTTGATCTCTTTTTGCAAATCAATTCCTACTTGTCGGAAAGAGCGCACCACCACATCCGCACAGACACCAGTTTTCAGCGGCACGTCGCCATTGGGAAAGGTCAGCTTCGCGTAAGCCGGATCGTACTCGGTCGTGATTCCAACCTGTTCAATCGCAGCAGCGAGCAGCTTTTCGTTAGGCGTTGGGTTTGGTTTTTTTACCGACTGCAACGCTGGCGATAAGTCTTTGGCTGGTTTTTGTAATTGCGCAGAAATGCCCATGCAACCGATCAGGGCAAAAATAAAAGTAGTGAGGAAAATATTTCGAGTAACTTTCATCGCAATATTTAGCCACGAAATTTTGCGAAATGCTATGGGACAATACATTAAACTGATTTTGCCAGAGAAAGCCAGCTCCGAGTATCCAACGTTAATCTCCATAAGCATTTCTATGACTATCACTCTTTAACATTCTGTCTAGGCGATAGCTATTAGAGTTGTTGTGATGAAAGAAAAAAGCTAGTCCAGGAGAATGAAACTAGCGCTCAAAGACTTACAGAGTAAAAGACAATGGCGAGCGGCAACGGGATTAGAAGAGCATCAATTTAAGAAGTTGCTGAAGTTATACAAAGTAAAGCAGTACTCGAAAAAAGAAAAGACGTTACTGTTAGATGGAACGGAGCAGCGAATCCAAAGACCGGGCGATAATGAGGCGCAAAAAATGATGTACTCTGGAAAAAAAAGGACATCCAATAAAAACATTAATGATAAGTAACGTGAAACGAAAGAGTCTCTGTCTGAGTCAGTGCCGGGTAGGGAAAATACACGACTTCAAGTTACTTAAAGAAGAGTTTCCGCCGAGGCAAGATTGGTTCAGGAATTTCAAGGTGAGCGTAGATTCAGGGTATCTGGGGATAGCGAAAGAGTACGTG
>JANMKB010000560.1:0-8687 GCA_031371805.1 Blastocatellia bacterium
GACGGTGTCTTCATCCTGTCAATCTTGTAAATCTTGTCTAATATCTACTTCGTGCAACTTTCTATGCCTTCGTGGATGAGAACGGAGAAAACAAATGTCTTTCCTGGCAAAATATATCGGACAAAAAGTAAAACGAACCGAAGACCCGCGCCTGATTCAAGGCATCGGGCATTATGTGGACGACATCAAGCTCGCGGACACGCTGCATGTTGTGATTTTGCGCAGCCAGTACGCGCACGCAAAAATCAATTCGATTGATACGAGCGCTGCGAAGGCTGCACCCGGCGTCGTCGCGGTTTATACGGGCGCGGATGTCGAAGGCAAAATCGGCTATGTGCCTTGTGCGGGAGCGCTGCCCGGCTTAAAAGTGCCGAAGATGCCGGTGCTCGCACAGGGCAAAGTGTTCTTTGTCGGACAAGCGGTCGCGGCGGTCGTGGCTTCGGACAAATATACAGCCAAAGACGCGGCGGATTTGATTGACGTGGATTACGATCCGCTGGATGTCATCAGCGATGGCGAGGCGGCGGCGCAAGCGGATTCGCCTGTGATTCACGAAGACCTCGGCGACAACATTGCTTACGTTCACAGCGCAGGCACAGGCGATGTAGACGCAGCATTTGCAGCGGCGGACAAGGTCGTCTCGCAACGGTTGAATCATCAACGCCTCGCGCCAATTTCCATCGAAACGCGTGGCGTGCTGGCGCAATATTTTCCTGGCGAACAACAATTAAATATGTGGGCGTCTACGCAAATCCCGCATCTGCTGCGCACCCAGGTCGCCATCATGCTCGGCATCGCGGAAAACAAGTTGCGCGTGATTACGCCCGAAGTCGGCGGCGGATTTGGTTGCAAATTGAATGTGTATGCCGAAGAAGCGTTGCTCGGCTGGATTGCGATGCAGCTTCACAAACCCGTCAAATGGATAGAAGGCCGGCGCGAGAATTTTCAGGCGACGATTCACGGACGTTCGCAGATTGGCACGGTTGAGGTCGCCGTCAAAAACGACGGCACGCTGCTGGGCTTGCGTTATAACGTCACGGCTGACCTCGGCGCGTATCATCAATTGCTGACGCCTGCGATTCCAACGCTGACAGGATTGATGCTCAGCGGATGTTACAAAATCCCCGCGATTCAGATGAATTGCACGGGCGTGTTCACGAACAAAATGGCGACGGATGCGTATCGCGGCGCGGGTCGTCCTGAAGCGACGTATTTGGTCGAACGGATTATGGATCGGATCGCGCAGGAGCTTGGGATAGACGCGATTGCTCTGCGCCGCAAGAATTTTATTCAGCCTGCCGATTTTCCGTATGCCACGGCGTGCGGCGTGATTTACGACAGCGGCGATTATGAAAAAGCTTTGGAAAAAGCGATGCAGATTGTCGATTACAAGCAGCTCCGCGAGGAACAGGTCGCCGCACGGGCTGCGGGTAAAGTGATGGGCATCGGTGTTTCGACCTACGTTGAAATTTGCGCGATGGGGCCGTCTGCGGCGATGCCTGCGGGCGGTTGGGAATCTGCGACAGTGCGCGTCGAGCCAACGGGCAAAGTCACGGTGCTGACCGGAATTTCTCCGCACGGGCAGGGCGAAGAAACGGCGTTCGCGCAAATCGTCGGCGATATGCTGGGCGTAGACATGAACGATGTACTGGTGATTCACGGCGACACTGCGATTGTGCAATACGGCATCGGCACGTTTGGTTCACGCGGCATTGCAGTAGGCGGCGCAGCGCTGTCCTGCGCGACAGATAAAGTCGTCAAAAAAGCTAAAGCCTTAGCCGCACATATCCTCGGCACGGATGTTGACAGTCTGACTTTCGAGAACGGTAAATTCGTCGGCGCACCTGATGACAAGACGATGACGATTCAGGAAGTCGCGCTCGCCGCGCACGTCGCCAACAATATGCCCGAAGATTTTGAGCCGGGGCTTTCCGCGACCCATTTCTTCGAGCCGAAAAACTTCACTTATCCGAACGGCACGCACATTTGCGTCGTCGAACTCGACAAAGACACCGGCGATGTAGACATCAAGCGTTACGTTGCTGTAGACGACTGCGGCAATCAAATCAATCCGTTGCTCGTTGCCGGGCAAGTGCATGGCGGCATCGCGCAAGGCCTGGCACAAGCGTTATTTGAGGAAGTTGTTTACGACGAAAACGGACAATTGATCACGGGTGAATTGATGGATTACGCCGTGCCGAAGGCGCATCAATTGCCGCATTACGAACTTGATCACACGGTCACGCCCACGAACGTCAATCCGCTCGGTGCCAAGGGCGTTGGCGAAGCGGGTACCATTGGCTCGACACCATGTATGGCGAATGCTGTGATTGACGCGCTGGCTCCGTTCGGTGTCAAACATGTGGATTTGCCTTTGCGACCAGAGAAACTTTGGAGGGCAATGAACCCTTAACAACTTCCAATGTCCACAACGACGGAGATTATTTATGGCTAACAGCACTTTACCTACTGCCAGTACAAGTCCGCGTCCGAGTTTGCACGGAATCGCGCGCGGCCTTGAAGCTACTGCCGAATCGCAGCTGTTTACCGGACGATTTGGGCGGATGTTTCGCTCGCTACCTGCCGCACGATTTTTTGACGAAGACCTTGATGCCCTGGCAGCAGAGATGACCGCCGATCCCGAATTGGATAATGCTGGTCGGCCCACGGCAACGCCGGAGAATCAACGTGATGATGAGGAGGATACAAGCCTGGCGGCAGGGTTTACCTATTTAGGACAATTCATAGACCACGATCTCACGTTTGATCCGATGAGCAGTTTAATGAAACAAAATGACCCGGATCAACTGACCGACTTCCGCACGCCGCGCTTTGATCTTGATAACGTATACGGTCGCGGCCCGGCGGATCAGCCCTATTTGTACGAAGATGATGAGCGACATTTTCGTCTCGGACGCCGTTTAACCGGGGCAGAGGAGTTCGATGCATTCTCCTGTGATTTACCCCGGCACAAATCATCGAAAGGGAGTCGTGCGCGCGCTTTGATTGGTGATCCGCGCAACGACGAAAATGTGATCGTGGCACAACTGCATGTCAACATGCTGCGCTTTCACAATCGGCTCATAGACTTTTATGGCACCAATGCTTCGTTTGAAGAAGTGCAGCGACAAGTTCGCTGGCATTATCAATGGGTGGTGCTGCACGATTTCCTGCCCAAAATTGTCGGGCAGGAAATGATTTACGATATTTTGCCCCATCTGAAAAATAAGCAGTCCATTCAGGATGCAAAACCACACTTGCGCTTTTACAAATGGCATAACGAGCCATTTATGCCTGTCGAGTTTTCTGTCGCTGCCTATCGGTTTGGTCATTCCATCGTGCGCCCGCTCTATCGCTTGAATACGACTCTGGTAGGCGGAGGGCCAAATAATGATCCGATCAATGGCCGCATCTTTATCTTTACACCGGATGATTTCAGAGAAGGACTCAACGGCTTTCGGGAATTTCCATCGGAATGGGCGATTGATTGGCGGCTCTTTTTTGGCAAGGTGGAAGCGACACCTCCGTCGGACGAAAAAAAGGCGCTTCGTCGTGTCCAGCCCACCTACAAAATGGACTCTTCGCTGGTCAATCCGCTGGGGATGTTGCCAATTTCCGTTGCCTCACAGATCCGTGCCTTAGCGGCGCGCAACCTGCGGCGTGGTACGCGCCTGGGACTTCCATCAGGACAGGATGTTGCACGTGCGATGGGCATCAAGCCTATCCCTGATGAAAAGCTCCGCGTTGGCAAAGCCATTGATGAGGACATGCAGGACAAGCAGAAGAACTTGCCGATCACTGCTTTTGGCGATTCATTCAAGGGCAGAGCGCCGTTGTGGTTTTACATTCTGGCCGAAGCACAACAAGCTTTTAAAAACGACCTCACGCCCTTGAAATTAGGACCTGTTGGTGGTCGCATCGTGGCCGAAGTTTTTATCGGCATCCTGCTTGGCGATCAACACTCTTTTTTGAGCCAGTCACCAAACTGGCATCCCGAATCATCGTTCTGTGCGAAGGATGGTTCATTTGGAATGCTGGAGCTGATTCAGCAGGCGATTAAGGCAAGTTAGCCACTTGCCGAATTTATTTTTGATTACCCGTCAGACAGAAAGGAAATTATGATTCCAGCCGCTTTTGACTATCACGCTCCAACAACAATTGCTGAAGCCATCCAATTACTCGTACAACACGGCGACGATGGCAAAATCCTGGCGGGCGGACACAGCCTGATTCCAGCAATGAAGCTGCGCCTCACGCAAATTCCGGTGATCGTAGACATCGGGAAAATATCAGACTTGAGCTATATCAAAGTAGATGGCGGCACGATTCGCATTGGCGCAATGACTACGCATGGAGCCATCGCCGCATCAGATGAAATCAAACAGTATTGCCCATTATTAGCCGAATGCGGCGCACAGGTCGGCGATCAGCAGGTGCGCAATCGCGGCACAATGGGCGGCAGCCTGGTTCATGCTGATCCGGCGGCGGACTGGCCAGCGGCAATTCTGGCACTCAATGCCGAACTTGTATTGCAAAGCGCGTCCGGCGAACGCATTGTGAAAGCGAAAGACTTTTTCGTAGATATGTTAACAACCGACGTCCAGCACGGCGAATTACTGACCGAAATCAGGATTGCCGCGCCCGCGCAACCAAACGCTTCGGCCTATTTGAAAGTTGCCCAGGCCGCTTCCGGTTTTGCCATTGTTGGCGTCGCGGTGCAGCTTGAAATGGACGGCGACAAATGCAAATCCGTCAGCATTGGCGTGACAGGATTAGCACCCAAAGCCTATCGCGCTGCATCAGTCGAAGCTTTATTAACAGGGGCTGTACTTGATGACGCTACGGTAAATGCTGCTGCAACCAAAGCTGATGCCGACGCTTCAGATGCAATGGGTGATATTCACGCTTCCGAAGACTATCGCCGTCACCTGACTCGCGTCTATGCCAAACGTGCGATCCTGGCGGCACTTGGACGTGTGTACTAGCCGATTACTGGCTACGAATTGCAACCCCGGCACGGTCAGACCTGTGTAGCTTATGGAAAGAACTCATACCTTGAAGATTACTGTACAGCATGGAGGTGATAATGGGGTCGAGGCTTGTTATAACTCAGATCAAACAGTTAGTGGGACACTTGATCTTGCGGAGTGGCGGCTCGAACTGATTGACTTATTTAAGTCGGAGTTACCGCAGAACTGGTCTGGTAAAAGTAGCAAGCATATTGGAATTCAATTATTCCACGCTTTGTTTAATGAAGAAATCGCTAGTTTCTTTGCCAGTTGCCTGAAAGAAGCTGAGAATGACAAGGACAGCATTTTATATCTGCAGTTATTAGTTGATGATCCTGTCATCGCTCAGTTTCCATGGGTCTCAATGTACTATCCCAGGAATAAAATGGATAGGGAAAGTGGCAGGTTTCTCAGCAAGCATAAGAATATAGAATTAGATATTCCTTCTCCCTCCGGTCGAGAAAAAGCAGAAGATATAGTAACTAAGGAAGCAGTGTTAAGAGTAGAAATCAGGAGTACTCCCGTCCGGTCCCCAGGGCATGGTAGAGGGACCCGGGGAACTCCTGTAGAGTCGGTTGCGCAAGGTGGGCAAAAGCAGGTAAAAGTTAAGGAATCTGCTGTAGGAGAATCCTCCGGCGAGACAGGTACTTTACAAGCCGCGACTTTTAGTAAAGCGGCAACTGAGCCACTTTTACAGGAACCTTCCGCCTATAGCTCTTCGCCAATAAATCCCAATTACAGGACGCCCCCTGTGCTTGTTCGTAATCAGGGTATAGTTGAAAAAAGCAGAGGGCCGGGTAGTGTTGATACTACTGAAGCTAACAAACGCGATATAATATTTTTTAGCTACAGTCAAAAAGATGAGCGCTGGCTGGATGACATCATAGAGATACTACAACCGATAGTAAGAAGTAAGAAACTGTTGTTCTGGTCAAATAAAGAGATAAAACCGGGGGAAGTTGCCAGGGAAAAAATTAAAGAGTCCCTGAAACGGACTAAAGTAGCAGTCCTTCTCGTCACCAAATCATTTTTAGCTTCTGACCTTATTCTCAATGATGAACTGATTCCTCAACTCGAAGCAGAGAAAGAAGGAGTTAAGATATTCTGGATAAAAGTGGGGCAATGTGATGTCGAAAATACCGAGATTACAAAATATAAGCCTGCCAATGACCCTGCGACACCACTTTATCGGTTTAAAAAAGGACCCAATTTAGATGATGAGTTAGTTAAGATTTCAAAAAAGTTACAGATTGCAATAGAAGAGCAACGTAACTAACCTGGTAGCTGCGTTAATTTTTTGCCGCGTAATTGTCACTTTTGCGAATTATACGGTGAAGATATATGTAGAGGATACGGTAACTTGTATAACCCGAAGTCAATAAATTGTAGCTGGTTTAGCTAACCCTGAAAAGAAATCTGGAGTAACGATAATGAATAACCCTGATGAAAGAAACCTTTGCTTTATCAGCTATAGCCACAAAGATGAGGAATGGCTGGAAAAGCTGTTAACAATGTTAGCTCCGCTGGTAAGAGCAAAAAAATTAAAGATTTGGACAGATAAAGAAATCCAGGCAGGAGATAAATGGCTCGACGAAATCAAACAGGCTCTGTCGCGCGCCAAAATAGCTGTTCTGCTGGTGAGTAAAAATTTCTTGGCTTCGGATTTTATTGCTAACAATGAATTACCACCGCTGCTTGAAGCGGCAGAAAAAGATGGGGTAAAAGTTTTTTGGATTGCTATTAGCAATAGTCTGGTGAGACATACTGAAATTGGTAAGTATCAAGCGGCGAATAACCCGGCACTGTCCCTGGATCGCTTTAAAGGACCAAAGCTTGATGATGAACTCGAAAAGATTTGCAATAAACTTTTAGCGACAGTAAGTACCCCGGATAATTGATAAAAGATTGCGAGTTAGCCTAAGTAGTTAGAGGCAATATTTATATGAACGCGGTTGAGGATATGATCCAGATAAGCCACGATCCGGTTGAAAAAATCATCAGGGATCAGCAAAAGCAGGTCGAGCGATTGCAGCAGCTGGTAGCTGAGCTACGGGATGCGGCGACACTGCTGGCGACAGATCGGACTCGTTTGGATACTTACTCTGCTTTGCGGCAGGAAGGGAAGACGGAAGAGGCGGCAACGCTGATCTATGAGGCGGGGCTGGAAAAATACTGGGCTAGTGAATTTGAATTGGCGGAAAAGCTGTTTCAGCACACGCTCCGGTTGAATCCTGCCGCGCCCCTCGTTTACTGGTACTTGTCCGACACGCTAAGAATTCTTGCCACTACTGCGGAGCCGCCGTATGTAAATAAAGAAGTGCTGCAACAAGGGCTGGATACCTGGGACAAAGGATATGCGTGTGCGCGGCCTGTAGCTGACGATTCCTGGGCCTATGTCGTGCGGGCACAACTCGCTGAATTACAGGCGTCCCTGGCAGATAATCCAAATCAGAATTATTGGGAAGCAGTGGCGTATATTGAAAGAGCGATTTTGTTGCGCAAGGATGATTATTATCGCTGGGCAATGCTGGCGCGGTATTACCGCTTTCTGGCGCTGGGGCGGGTTGCATTGCAGGCTACCGATCATGCATTGCAATATAATGCCAGTGAGCCGTTAGTGTTAGCCGAGCAAGCGGGCAACCTCATCAATCTGGGGCGTACCGGAGAAGCGCTTGCTGTGCTGGAAACATTGCTGAAAGACAAAACTCTCAATCCACCGGACAAAAACGTCTATTCAAGTTGGAAGGCGCTGGTTTACTTTTATCTGAAGCGCTACGAAGAGGCCGTTGCCTTAGTACAACCCGCGCTGGCGGATAATCCGAAAGATATCTGGTCGCGGGGCGTGTGCGCCGATTGTTACCGCCTGGCTGGTCAGGACAAGAATGCAAAAGAAGAGTATGCCGCGATCTGGGCGCAGCGGGATAATGCAGGCTTATCGCAATACGATGCGAATTTTGCCGAAGCGGCCTTTTATTTGCGACATTATGCTGAGGCGATAAAACTTAATAAAAAGTTACTTGATGTTCGTGACGAGGTTTGCTATGCAAACCTTAGGCTGAGCCAGTGTTATCTGGCGCAAGCTGATTTAGCCACCGCGGAAAGTTGTTTTCGATCCGCCATAGAAGTTGCCAGTAATGAAGGTGAGATGAAGTATGCCCGAATTATGTTTTCCGATCTGGAAAGACTGGCTAAAAAACAAAAGTGGGCGAATGCTAAAGAAGTTGTACGCATATTGAATGGGGAAGATGGCTACCCGAAGCAACTTGAAAATACCCAGACAAAATTAGCGCAACAGGATATGTCGGCGCTGGATGAGTTAAAAGAAACGCTCAAGCGGGAAACGATGCAGCAGGAAGGGGAGTGGGTGAAAGTCGCCAGCTTGGCCAGTCTGGGGCGACTTTACGACGAAGCTGGGCAAGGGAAGGAAGCCACAGAAAAATATCACGAGTTAAATAATTATCCCGATCAATTTCCAGGAGCGCTCAAGCAGTATTTATCGCAAAAATTCCAACTCGCAACACCCCTCAATTTGACACCGTTAGTAACTCCCATAGTGATAGAGATGGCGCGGTCACTTGTTCCGAAAGAAGATGATTGGAAAAAATGGGCAATTATCAAAACGTTTATCCCGGCGCTGCGGGAGCGACTGAAGCAGAGCTTTGGCATGACGATTCCCCA
>JANMKB010000567.1:0-10453 GCA_031371805.1 Blastocatellia bacterium
CAATCGTGCGCACGCGAGCCTTGACGCCACAGGAATTGCAACGCCCGCTGTTGCTGGATTTTGAGTCGCAGCGCCCGAAGAAGGGCAAGGCAAAGCTTGAGCAAACGGCTTAGGTTTATCGGGAGATCGTCTAATGGTGCATAGGTGAACGTTGGCTGTCGAAGCTGTAAGTTCTACTATCGGTTTTTGTCGGACGCGATAAAAATTAAGACGGCGAGATCGTAAAGCTCGTTATGGCTGTTCGATTCAGCCCTCCCGACCATTCATCGAAAGGAACAATAAATGAAATCACTTTGGGAAATTAGCGCAGACATGCAATCGCTGGACGAGTTGCTTTTTGAACTCGACGGCGAAATTACTGACGAGCTTGTAGAGTCAGCGATTGATGCCTGGTTGCAAGAGAACGAGTCCCATCTTGCCGAAAAGTTGGATGGCTACTGTGCGGTGATTGGTGAACGTGAAGCGATGGCGGAATTACGCGCCAGAGAAGCCAGGCGCTTGGTTGCGCTGGCGAATGTGGACATGCACAAGACGGGGAAATTGCGTCAGCGGCTGAAGCTTTTCTTTGCCTCGCGTGGGATGACGAAATTCGAGACGATGCGCCACAAATTCACGGTCGCAAACAATGGCGGGCCGCAACCGATCACGATTACACCGGAATGGATTTCAGAACCAGCTAACGCGCCCGAACAGTTCCACAAGGTCAAAATCGAACTCGACAAAGACGCAATCCGCGCGGCGCTGGAAGCGAGTCACGAACCGATTGAAGGCATAGAGTTTGCGGAACGCGGAACGCATTTGCGCATCAAGTGAAATGGCCGAGAACGTCTTCATCACCCGCGACGAAGCGGCGCAACTATGCCGCGTTTCGATTCGCACTCTTCAGCGCTGGGAGCAGCAAGGCTTACTCGCGCAACAGGCGTGCGATGGCGGCAAGGTGACCTATCACCCGACGCAATTGGAACGCTTCCTGCGCCGGCGGAACAAGGTCGTGGACATTTCGCAATACACGCGCTCGCGCTAAACTCCGCAGCGCGGTGCGCGGCGTAACCCGGAAACGGGGACACGCAATGGCAATACGAAAACGAGGTCACATCTATTGGTATGACTTCATGATCGCAGGGAAACGATACCGCAGTTCATTGAAACAATGCCGCTCAGTAGCCGAGGCAAAACGGGCAGAAGCCCGGATCAAAGCTGATATTTACGAAGGTAAACACCAGCCTGATCGCGGGTGGTCGTTACAGCGTTTTGTGGAGCAAGTCTACCTGCCCTGGTCGAAGCTCAACAAACGCGACAATAGCGATAGCTGGCGCAGTGCCGTGCTAATCGCCTTCTTCGGCGCACGAACGCTCGCCGCGATTACACCGCCAATCATTGAGCAATTCAAGACTAAGCGGAAATCGCAGACGACAAAACGTGCCACCAAACGCAGTGCCGCCAGCGTCAATCGTGAGCTTGAATTACTCTCGCACATCTTCACGCTGGCACAGGATCACGGCTTAGTAAACGAGAACCCGTGTCGGCGCGTGCGCAAATTCAAGCTCGACAATCGCCGGGAACGCGTGCTGGGCCGCGAAGAAGAGCAACAGCTACTGAACGCGCTGGCAGCACCACGCAAAGCCTATTTACGCACGATGGTGATACTGGCTTTGCATACGGGAATGCGGCGCGGCGAAATAGCGAACCTGACCTGGCGCGACATAGATTTCGAGCGCCAGCAAGTTTTTGTGCGACGCACAAAAACAGGTCGCAACGGCTTTGTGCCGATGAACCGCACGGTCAACGAATTACTCCACAGCCTGCCCAGGGCGGCAGGTGATGAAGAAACAATGCTCTTTGAAGTGAAGTGGATTGAGAGTGCCTGGCGCAAGGTCTGCGCAGTGAGTGGAATCACAGATTTACGATTTCACGACCTGCGGCATACCTTCGCCTCGCGCCTGTTGGAAGCTGGCGCCAGTTTACAGGAGGTGCGAGATTTTTTAGGCCATACATCGGCTTCGACAACTTTACGCTATACGCATACGAATTCCTCGGCGTTGCGCAAGGCGGTCGAGGCACTGGATGAAAAACCAGCACCCTCATTGTCACAAAATTTGTCACAATCTGGATTTTGAAGGCGAGAGAGAGTCTGTAAGTGTTTGATTCTAATGGTGGCGGTGACTGGACTCGAACCAGTGACCTAAGGGTTATGAATCCTTCGCTCTAACCAACTGAGCTACACCGCCACATCCCGATCAGGCTTTGTGCCTTAAAAGGTTGCATAATGTAGCATAAATTTTGGCTGCGGGACAAATAGCGAAAAGGAAAATTGCCTTCACCGCATAAAACTAATGCGGCGATAACGAAAAAACTCCGGTCGCCGCATTGTTATTTTTGTAAGCTTTAGACTAATTAATGACTACCGTAAAGACATTGCTTTCAACAGCAGCCCCGGCGGTTGTCGCCTTAACTTTTACATTGAGCGTCCCTTTGGGGAAGTCGGCGGGCAGGAGCAAATTGATTTGATCCAGACCAGGGAAAAAATTCTGACTGCCTGCATAGATTGGCAGGTAATCTTTAGTTGTCGCATCTGCAGCAATGACCGTGACCATCACTGATGCCGTATCAGAAAATTTGATGCCTGTCCCAAACAGTAAAAGATAACTGTCTGTGGTGGTCGTGCTGACTTTGCAGGGCGGTGCGGGAAAGGTTGTTCCCAATACGACGCCATTGGCATCTTTCGTGACGACCTGACAACCAACTGCTCCGGCTCCTTTGCCGTCACTGGTAGTAGTAAAAATACCTGGCGAAGCGTGCAGCACTTTAATTTTGCCGGTTGCTAAAACGCCTTTGTTGTTGACAGTGAAAATGACCCCATCGCCATTCGCTACGCCGTCGGGAAGGATAAAATTAATTTGTCCTGGAGAAACAAAAAACAGGCGTGCCGCGATTCCTGCCACCGTAACGGAGACGCCATTCAACTGAAAATCTAAATCTGCGCGACTGGTGATGGCCTGTGAAGCCGCGAGATTGTTGCCGAAAATAGAAGCAATTGCCCCGCCCGCATTAGGGTTGGTGGCGGGCATCGTGACATCCGGGGTGTAAAAGCTGGCGGCATTCACCATCGCCGGAACAACTGCATTCGCCTGGGTAACGGGACGTAAAATCGCCCGATAAATTTCAAATGAAGTATCAAGATTCGAACCGATCAAATCCACATCATCCGTAAAGAAAACTTCACTGCCAGTCGCATTTGAATTAGCGAAAAGCAGTGCATCGCGTTGATCCAGCACACGGGTTGAAAGTGGCGTATAGGTAATTTGCCGAAATTTGGCGTTTGCAATGTCGTAGCGGAAAATTTCGCGGCTGCCATCGGCGTTATCGGTCGTCGTGCCGCTCGCTCCACCTGAAGCCACAGGCACAATATTTAGAATTGAAGAGAGAAATAAAAATTGTCCGTTCGGGCTGATGCCAGGCGTGAAATTGTAATCAATTTTGTCAATGTCCGCCTGTGTCGGAGTTGTTGGCAACGGTGAGTTCGCCGTAATTTGTGTGAATTTGCTGGTCGTCCGATTGTATAAAAACACTTCGCGCGTTTTGTCAGAATTCTTGCCGGATTCCAGATCACCTGCCGATTCAAAAACTAACAGGTTCCCATCATTGCTGATGTGTTTGGTGTTTTGATTGAAAATGTTCACCGGTCTATCAGGAATCAATGTCCCGATAGTGCTGATACTGGCTGGATACCCCGCAAAGCCAGTGGTGTTGGTAACCTGGGTGATAGTTTTCGCCGCCACATCGTAGAGAAAAATTTCTCCGTTGAAATCTTTGTTGTTGACGGAGGTAGTGGGCGAGTGATCGAAACCGGAAACGAACACCAGCATATTGCCATTGCCGCTCAATTGTGGATTGCTGTTGAATCCCTTGAAAGTAAAAAACGTATCCAGAGCATCTGCTTCATTCTTCTTTGTTACCTGGGTAAAGCTGCTGGTCGCGGTACTGAATAAAGCAATTTGCGCGATTCCGTCAGGATTCGTGATACCCGTAATATCTTTGCTGACGGTGACAAAGCCGATCAACGTGCCGGCTGAATTAAGCGTTGGCGTGTAATTGTCAAAGACTTCGATTTGTGCCGACGCGGGGGTTGATGCCTTAGTGGTTGTGATACGCCGAAATGTCGGATTCGTACTGTTAAGTGGCAGGGTCGCCAAATAGATTTCCTGATTGCCATCATCATTGTTGCCTGCCACACCAGAAACCAGCATTCCACTGTTAGAGGAAAAGGCGATTCTGGTTCCGTCACCACTGATCGTAGGATTGTTACTGGAAACGCTGATGAGGATTTTTCTGCTGGCAAAAGGCTTGTCCGCATCCGCCGGATCATACACATGCTGCGTTTTTGTTAATTGCAGGAAGGTTCGTTTATCAACTTCATACACGAAAACTTCGATATTCAGGTCGGGATTATCCCCGGTAATATCGGCAGCGGATTCGAACACTACGCGCTTGCCATCATCACTTATGCCACCTACCGGACTGGCCGGGGTATTGGTAATGTTGGACGCCTGGATAATTGAAATTTCATCATTAGCCTGAACGTATTGTGCGGACGTTGCGGCGAAAGAGCCGAAAAGACAAAAAGTTACTGAGATAATAAAAAAACGAGCAAAAGATTTCACTTGGATCTGACTCCTCTGAGAACGGTGTACCGTAATCTGCCGATGTGCGACTGATTTGGCAAACAGCCTGTGATCGAAAAAAACATAACCTCCTCAGGTTACATTACAGGCAAGATGCGAAGATTGCTTTCAAAAGGAATGGATTATAGCCGAGCGGCTAGCGAATTGTCGAACGACGAAAGATGAGTGAAAATTAAGGGGAGGCTTTGAACGCCTCCCCTTTCCAACCAACCAGAAGAAAGGCTTGTTTTCTGTCCTGCAATCAGGCAGCTTTCGGACTCACGTACTGATCGTAATGTCGCGCTTCCCAATTGCGAAAAAACGCTTTGTCCTGTTCGGGGAATTTCATTTCCATTTCCGCAACTTCCATTGCCTCTAAATAAACCCGATCCAGACTTTCTGGTGGGCAGCCATTTTTTTCACAGGCCCGCAGGTGAAGACGCACAATACTAATAACTTTAGTGCGTTTGGCCTGGGGCAGATTATTTACCTTTCGCAAGGTATCATTTGAAATGGTTAATTGCATGTTTCGCTCCCTTTCAATTGAAATCAGACTGGATTGTTTATTAACCGCTTAATTGCCTGATGATAGCCAGCGACTATTTCATTTCAGTCGAAGATTTGTGTCAAATCTCCTGTTTTCGTCTCTCAGCCCAGCAAAATTTTTCATCAGCCAAATGTAAACGGTAATTAGTTGCAATTAGCGTGAAAAAGTTCGCTTTGCTGGAATTATTTTTGGCTAATAATTGGCGGTTGATTTAACTGGTTTGGGAAAAATTCTAAAAAAAGAATCACTTGACCAAAAATGTGTCACTGAGGCACACTGTTCCATCTTCTTGCTGCGTTGCCCCCGACTGATAAGTGTTCTTCAGATAATCCCCGAAACAATGGCTAAATTCAGACACCACATTTTTATTTGTACCAATCAACGCTCCCCGGAAAATCCCCGTGGCTGTTGTGATCCTGCCGGGTTAGGGCAACTGCAACTCCTGTTTAAAAAAGAACTTGCGGCTCGTGGATTAAAGGGTGAAATTCGTGCCAACAAAGCAGGCTGTCTGGATCAATGCGAACATGGCCCGACAATTGTAATTTATCCTGAAGCTGTCTGGTACGGTGGTGTGACCGCCGCTGATATTCCAGAAATTATTGACTCCCATCTCATTAACGGCAATCTGGTGGAGCGTTTACAGATCAAAGATGCGTGCCTTAATGCCAAAACCTGCGAACACCAGCAATAAATTCAAGCCTCAAAATGAATCTGTGAATTCTTATGCAACCTGCGCTTACTCCATTGAAACACGTAGCAATTGGCGGCGGTACAGGTTTATCAACTTTGCTGACCGGGCTGAAACCGTACCTGAATGCCGGACAACGTGCTTCTGATCCGCCTTGCCCAACGATTCGCCTGCAATCAGGTTTGCCGTTCAATTTTGTCGAGCTGGCGCTGACTGCGATTGTGACAGTGACGGACGATGGCAAAAGTTCGGGGCGACTGCGTTCGGAATTTGCAGTTTTACCCCCCGGGGACATTCGCAATTGTCTGGTAGCTCTGGCGCGAGATGATCGGTTTCTGAAAAATCTGTTTCGTCATCGATTTACGGGCAAGGGAAGTCTGGGTGGTCATTCGCTGGGCAATTTGATCATCGTCGCGCTGGCCCAGATGAGCGACAATTTTCTGGATGCGATTGATAAGGCTAGCGCGTTGCTCGGTTGTGCCGCACGTGTTTTGCCTTCGACTTTGGATTCGGTTGATCTGGAAGCGCAAATCGGCGACCAGACAGCCTATGGTCAAAGAGCGATCAAGGCCTTAAATGCCGTGCGCACACAACCAATTCGGAATTTAAAGGTCACGCCTGCCAGTGCGCATGCTTTGCCGGAAGCTGTAGCGGCAATTCTCGCTGCCGATTTGATTACGCTCGGACCGGGTTCGCTTTTTACCAGTGTCATTCCCAATTTGTTGATTAGCGGAATTTGTGAAGCCGTCAGTAAATCAACCGCCAAAAAAATTTATATCTGCAATATTATGACGGAAGCTGACGAAACCGCCGGGCTGTCGGCAGAAGATCATCTAATCGAATTGAGTCAAGCCTGCCCGCAATTGAAACTTGATTATGCACTTTTCAATTCGACTCCGATTTCGGCAGAGATGCGCGAACTTTATGCCGAAGAGGACGCGATGGTTTTAGAACCGCCCACATCTGCGCAAGCCGCAATGAGCCACGTCAAATTTGTTGCCAAGCCTTTATCCTCAGAAGCGCGTTCAGTGCGGCACAATCCTGAGAATTTGGCTCGCGCAATTTTTGAAATCTACTATAATGCCGAATGACACGACTTTGCCCCCACGAGTCCCGCGTTTAATTTTCAATTTTCAATTTTGATCCACGAGGAAGAATTCAGTGAACGAATCAATTAATGTTGTCATTCTCGCCGCCGGACTTGGCACGCGGATGAAAAGTGACCAGGCAAAAGTTTTACACAAACTCGGCGGACAGTCTTTGCTCGCGCATGTTTTGCGTACATCTGTGGCGCTCAAGCCTGAAAAAATTGTGGTCGTGGTCGGTCACCAGCCTGATCAGGTCGAAGCCGCAGCCCGCGCCGCTGTGCCGGCTGAATTCGCGGATCGTTTGTATTTCGCTATGCAAACGGAGCAACGCGGCACAGGCCACGCTGTGATGAGCGCCCGCGAAGCATTTAAAGAATCGAACGGAATTTTACTGGCGTTGTACGGCGACGCGCCGCTCGTCAAACCAGCGACGCTCAAAAAATTAATTGCCGAGCACGAGGCAGGCAAACACGCGGCAACGCTCATCACTATCAAGATGGAAGTCCCGCCCGCCTACGGTCGCATCGTGCGCGACGGCGACGGGCAATTCGCGCAAATCGTCGAAGACAAAGATTGCACGCCGGAACAAAAATTAATCAAAGAAGTGAATCCTGGATTTTATTGTTTTGACGTTCCTAAATTGCTTACAGCCTTAGATCGCCTGACGACAAACAACGCACAGGGCGAATATTATTTGACGGATGTGCCGATGATTTTGCGCGGCGACGGGCTTTCGGTGGGAACAGTTTTGCACGACGACGAAGCCGAATTGCAAGGCTACAACACACGCGCCGAAATCGCGTTGGGCTGGAAAAAATTGCGCGGCGAAATTCTGCAAAAACTCATGCTCGAAGGCGTCACCATCGTTGATCCTGATTCGACCTACATTGATACTGATGTAGAAATCGGACTCGATACAACCATTCATCCCCAGGTCATTATTGAAGGTCGTTCGCACATTGGCAGCAATTGCGAAATCCATTCGTGGTCGCACCTGACCAACGTAGAAATTGGCGACAATTGCACCGTGAATAATTCGTGCGTAATCGTAGACAGTAAGCTCACGGCAAATAATAAAGTCGGGCCATTCGCGCATTTGCGCATGCACGCAGTCTTAGACGAAGAAGCTGTCGTCGGTAATTTCGTCGAACTCAAGAAAACGAAACTCGGTCGCAAATCAAAATCCATGCACCTCACCTATTTGGGCGACGCTACGATTGGCGAGCGTGTGAATATTGGCGCAGCGACAGTGACGTGCAATTACGATGGCAAAAATAAACATCAAACCATCATCGAAGACGATGTAAAAATCGGCTCGGACACAATGCTCGTCGCTCCTGTCAGAGTCGGGCGCGGCGCAATGTCGGCGGCAGGTTCAGTCATCATTGCAGATGTGCCGGAAGATACATTGGTCGCCGGGGTTCCGGCGAAAGTGAAGAAGAAGCTGAAATAAATCAAAAGGCAAATATCAAAAGGCAAAGGGCAAAAGGTCGGCACTTATTTTCTATAAAAAATGGCGCAGCCTTCCGAACGTACTTTTGATATTTGCCTTTTGCCTTTTGATTTTTAGGAGTTTTTTTATGTGCGGAATAGTTGGGTACGTTGGAAATCAACAAGTCGTTGATGTCGTCATTGAAGGTCTCAGAAAATTGGAATATCGCGGCTACGATTCAGCCGGAATCGCAGTCGTCAACCGCGACGGCGAAATGCACGTGCGCCGCGCCGAAGGCAAATTGCGCAACCTCGAAAACGTCCTCGCCAAAAATCCTATCGAAGGTGATTACGGCTTAGGACATACGCGGTGGGCAACACATGGAAGACCAACCGAAGAGAACGCGCACCCGCATCGTTCCAGCGATGGACGCATTTGCGTAGTCCACAACGGCATCATCGAAAATTATCTGGAACTCAAACGCGAGCTGCAAAAAAACGATCATCGCTTTCAATCCGAAACCGACACCGAAGTCATCGCGCACCTGATCGAAAAACATCTCCGCCAAAATCCTGACCTCGGTTTGGAAGGCGCGTTCCGTGCGACGCTCAAAGAAATTCGCGGCATTTACGCACTCGTAGCAATTTCCGCCGACGAACCAAACAAGCTTGTCGCCGCACGTTTAGGGCCTCCGGTCGTGATCGGCTTAGGCGAAGGCGAATCGTTTGTTGCCTCCGACATCCCCGCAATTTTGCAGCATACGCGCAACATGTTTTTCCTCGGCGATGGCGAAATGGCTGTGCTGACGCGTGAAGGTGTAAAGGTCGAAAACGCCAAAGGCGAAACCGTCAAGCCTGAAGTTCAGCGCATCACGTGGGACCCGATTCAAGCGGAAAAAGGCGGCTTCAAACATTTCATGCTCAAGGAAATTTATGAGCAACCGCGCGCCGTCCGCGACACGACGCAAAATCGCGTTTCGCTTGACACAGGCCACGTTTATCTGGATGAAATCAATATTCCGGCGGCTTATTTCCGCAGCTTCAGCGACATCAAAATTGCCGCGTGCGGTACAGCCTGGCACGCGGCATTGGTCGCCAAATATTTGATCGAAGAACTCGCGCGCGTTCCTGTCGAAGTGGATTACGCTTCGGAATTTCGCTATCGCAATCCGATCCTGACGCCGAGTACCTTGATGATGGTGATTTCGCAATCCGGCGAAACTGCCGACACCCTCGCAGCCTTGCGTGAAGCCAAAGAAAAAGCCTGCCGCTCCATCGCAATTTGCAACGTGCAAGGCGCAATGATGACGCGCGAAGCCGACGGCACAATTTACACGCACGCTGGCCCGGAAATTGGCGTAGCGTCAACCAAAGCCTTCACTTCGCAAATGGTCGCGGCGTATTTGTTCGCGCTCTACCTTGCGCAAGAACGCGGCACGCTCACCGAAGACCAATTAAAATGGCACGTTCGTCATTTGTCTGAGTTGCCTGTGAAGATGGAAAAATTGCTCAACGATCCAAGCATTGATTACGAAGACCTCTCAAAACATTTCGTGCTGTCGAGCGATTTTCTCTACCTCGGACGCGGCATCAATTTCCCGATTGCATTAGAAGGCGCATTAAAGCTGAAAGAAATTTCCTACATTCACGCGGAAGGCTACGCTGCCGGAGAAATGAAGCATGGTCCGAACGCCTTGATTGATTCGCGCTTGCCCGTAGTCGTCATCAACACGCTTGATTCCGACGACGAAAAATCAAAACTGCGCTACGAAAAAACCCTGTCGAATATTCAGGAAGTCCGCGCCCGCGACGGCATCGTCGTAGCCATCGTCACCGAAGGCGACACCGACACCCGCGACATGGCTTCGTTCACGATTGAAGTCCCGCCATCCAGCGAATTGCTCTCGCCCGTGTTGTCTACGATTCCGATGCAATTGCTGGCTTATCATATCGCCGTGCGGCGCGGAGCCGACGTAGATCAACCGAGGAATCTGGCGAAGAGCGTGACGGTGGAATAATCCGTTGGGTAAGTGACGAC
>JANMKB010000571.1:0-3266 GCA_031371805.1 Blastocatellia bacterium
TACATCAGCGGCAATCCGCGCACTGATAATTTTAAATCCTTCAGCACGCGCTTTGATCAAACGATTAACGAGCAACAAAAATTCTTTGTCCGCTACACGCACAACAATCGCCGTGAATCGCGCGGCAATTGGACCGGTGAAGTCAACGGTATCAAACCAACCGGAAACTATTTGTTTCGCATTAATGATGGCGGTTCAGTGGATCATGTAGCTTCGATTTCGCCGACTACCGTTTTGAATACTCGTGTCGGCTTTACTCGCTTCGTTGAGCAAAGCGTCAGACAACATCAGGGTGCCATCAGCCCCGCTTCATTAGGATTCTCACCGCAAACGGCAGCTTTTTTTGGCGATGCGTCATATCTACCACGTTTTGAAATTGGACTGGTCGGTGGATCGCAAATTGGCATTTCTCAACTTGGGGACAGCCTTGGAGATACGACAACTTTCAATATCTTCATCTTTCAACCCACGCTGACCAAAATTTCCGGCGCACATACTTTCCGTACTGGATACGACTTCCGTAATTATCGTGAAAACGGGATTCCCTCAGCTCAGGCGGCCGGGCGCTACGATTTTGGTAATGATTTCACGAAAGGCCCGCTTGACAATTCTACGGGGGCTTCTATCGGTCAACAGTTGGCTTCATTCCTGTTGGGACAACCAACTGGAGGGTTTATTGATCGTAACACTTCACGCTCTAATCAAAGCTTATTTCACGGCGTGTTCGTCCATGATGATTGGAAAGTTTCTAAACGATTAACACTGAACATGGGCCTACGATATGAATACGAAGGTGCGACCACCGAGCGTTATAATCGTAATATCAAAGGCTTCGATCTAACCTCTTCCAATCCAATTGAAGCCGCTGCCAAAGCTGCTTACGCCCTTGCACCGATTCCTGAAATCGCCGCTGGCAGCCTGAATGTCAAGGGTGGATTAACGTATCTTGATAGCAATAATCGTGCGTTCTGGGGAGCCGATAAAAATAATTTCCAGCCCCGGGTTGGTGCAGCCTTCAAGCTCAATGATAAAGCAGTGTTGCGTGGCGGCTGGGGTATCTTTACCGTGCCGTTTGTGATCGCAGGTTCCCAGCAACTGGGCTTTTCATTGCCGACCAACATTGTGCCTTCGGGCGATGCCGGACTCACTTTTTCGGCCAATCTCGCCAATCCATTTCCAACTGGCGTCCTTACCCCACCAGGTGCGAGTTTAGGATTATCAACTCTGCTCGGACAAGCAATCTCGACCTTTCTCCCTGCCAACGTGAACAACACGCAAGCGCAACGCTGGGAATTTGGAATGCAATATGAATTGCCGGGCAAATGGTTATTAGAAGCTTCGTATGTTGGCAACCGCAGCTACCAGGGCGTAGTAGGAACCAACATTCTCAATACGATCCCACGCCAATATCTTTCAACGCTTACTGTTCGTGACACGACTGTCATCAACAATCTGTCCGCCAACGTGACCAATCCGTTCAAGGGATTGACGGCTGGTTCCGGTATTAATGGCACAACCGTAGCCAAGAGCCAGTTACTGCGTCCGTTCCCTGAATTTGGCAACATTACAACCATTCGCAATGATGGCAACAGCAACTATCAATCCTTGCAGGTGAAGTTGGAAAAACGATTCAGCGGAGGCTATACGTTGCTGACCAGTTACACGCGGTCGAAATTCCTCGTGCGCGATTCGTTCCTCAACGAAGTGGATACGCAATACGAACGACGCTATTCCGACGCGGACACTCCGAACCGTTTAGTGATGAGTGGAATCTGGGAATTGCCTTTTGGACGCGGCAGGAAATTTGGCAAAGACATTAACCGCTTTGTTGATGCGGCAGTTGGTGGCTGGCAATTTTCAGGCATCTGGAATTTGCAAAACGGACTTCCGTTCACCATCGGAAATGTCTATTACAACGGCGATCCGACGCAATTAAAATCCACGATTAACAGCAGCCGTGTTGATGGCACGACGTTTGATCTGACCAATTTTTATTTCCACGATGCAGCCGTACAAACCAATGGCGTAGACGATCCGGCGAAGCAACGCGCCGACACGCGGATTCGTCTGGCGAATAATATTCGGACTTTGCCTTCGCGTTGGAATAACCTGCGCGGACAGTATTTGAATCTTTGGGATTTGTCTGTCAGCAAATATTTCGTCGTAACGGAGAAACTTAAATTTCAATTACGCGGCGAATTCCTGAACGCGTTCAATACGCCTGTCTTTGCGAATCCAAACGTTGATCCGACCAGTTCAAATTTTGGCAAGACAACCGGTCAGAACAACCTGGCGCGTAATGTTCAGATTGGCTTGAAAATGATTTTCTAGGATTTACAATTTCAGTTCAATCACTTAAAAGGGTTTGCTACTAAGCAAACCCTTTTCCTGATAAAGATAACGACGGCTTAATTGATTTATACGTCACTAACCTCGGCGCCAATATTTTGTATCACAACAACGGCAATGGAACCTTTACCGACGTGACAAAAGCAGCAGGTGTAGACGATTCGCGCTGGAGTTCGAGCGCCGCGTTTTTTGATTATGATCGTGATGGCGATTTGAATTTATTCATCACGAACTACGTTGATTTCACACCGCGCAATAACAAAAAATGTTTTGCGCCGACGGGCGAACCGGATTACTGCACACCACGCGCTTACAATCCGCTGCGTAGTCATTTGTTTCGCAACGATGGCAAAGGCGTTTTTACGGATGCGACCCAAGCCTCTGGAATCGGCAGCATTGTCGGGCCGGGCTTAGGCGTGACCTGTGCGGATTTCAACAGCGATGGCTGGCCTGATATTTATGTCGCCAATGATGGCGCGGCAAATTTTTTATGGCTCAACAAAACCGACGGAACCTTTGAAGAAGTTGGTCTGATTTCTGGCGCAGCGTATGGAATGGACGGCATCGCCCGCGCCGGGATGGGGGCAACAGTAGACGATTTTAATAACGATGGTGATGAAGATATTTTTGTCACGAATCTGATGCGCGAAGGCAGTACGCTGTATCGCAATGACGGGCAGGGAAATTTTTCCGACGCCACGTTGCAATTTGGCTTATCGCAACCAAGTTTTCTCTCAACGGGATTTGGCGTGGGCTGGTTTGATTACGACAACGACGGACGGCTTGACCTTTTCGCAGCCAATGGCGGCGTGACGATGATCCCGAAGCAAAAAAACTCTCCGTATCCATTTCAACAACGCAATCAATTTTTTCACAATGAAGGCGCGAGCTTTCGTGATGTCAGCGCCAACGCTGGC
>JANMKB010000660.1:0-6758 GCA_031371805.1 Blastocatellia bacterium
TGCCAGCGGACGCCGAAAAAGGTTTCGGCTTATTTGAAGACCTTCACGAAATGGATTCCGCCAAAGCCTTAGCCGATCATTTGCAACAAGCGTCAAAGCGATATTTCGGGACACCAATTAGAGCTTTCATCAAAGAGTTAGTCACACAGCCGGAAAGCGATTTGATGACCGCATGGCGAAACGTCAAGGCTGAATTCCTGACAACTAATTTGCCAGCGGACGCAAAAGAAGAGGCGGGGCGTGTTGCGGATTACTTCGCGTTGGTTGGTTTCGCCGGGGAAATGGCAACCGAAGCCGAAATTACCGGATGGAATGAAGGCGATGCTATCAATGCAGCTTCCCAGATGTTCAAGGAATGGTTAGCCGGACGCGGGACAGGTTCCAGTGATGAAGACGCAGCAATCCAACAAGTCAGAAAATTCATTCAGGAAAATCAGGATGCACGGTTTCGGAAAATCAACGGCGATGCCAGTAACGATGTACGGACACTCCAGCAAATCGCCGGATGCCGTGAGGATACCGAAGATGGAACCATCTATTATATTTCCAAAGATGTTTTTCAAATCGAAGCCTGCAAAGGTTATGACTGGAAATCTGTCGCAAAAGCGTTAGATTCAAAAAACTTTCTCATCAAAAACCACGGCTATCAGTACAAGCGGCGCGATCCAGAGAGCAAAGCAATGTCTGCTTTCTATGCTATTTCGTCTGCGATTTTTGAAGGGGAATAATATTTTGCGTGGGATCAATGGGATCAGTGGGATCAACGCAATAAACACAAGGGTTTGCGTTGATCCCACTGGTAAAAAATTGTGGGATCAACGTGGGATCAAGTGCAAGAAAAAGTAGACCAGAGAGAATGGTGATCCCACGTTGATCCCACGCAAAAAAGGCAATGGGATCAAAGAAAAAGCCTGTAAATAAAGGCTTGATCCCACTGATCCCATTGATCCCACACGAAAAATAATAGTTGAGAAAGTAATGCTGAATTTTGCTTTACAAAAAGAAACTGAAATCGAAGCCGAACCCGCGACAGTCAAGGAATCCTTGACGGCTGAACCACAGCCGCGTACCTGTCCGACCTGTGCCAAGCATCTGGCATCATCCGGCAAATATCATTTTTGGTGTGCCTCCTGTCACTACGATTTGCACGAAGTTATTCCGGCAAATGACCGGGCGAACTACTGTAAATTCTGTCACGATCCTTTGGATAATGGCAGGTGTAAAGCTTGCCGGAATCAGACCTCATCAACCATCGCGGATGCTGCGAAAATATCAACAGTGACCGCGTAACACGAAAGGACTTTATGAAAATAGCAATCAGGGGAATCTACAAAGGTTATCCGATAAGAGTTGAGCGCGAATGCGAACTTGAATCCTTATCTCGATTTGTCGAGCAAGCCATTCAAGCCGGAATTGAGAAACCGAATGCGGAGCCGACAGGCAGTGAAACCGAAAAGGCTACATCGTCCAATGACCAGGAGGGAAAATAATGAACGGATATTTATTTTGTTCGCTCCTAACATTTGTACTGTGGTTAGTTATTGAGAGTGGGAAGCCAAAAGGAAAGCACTGATGCCAATGACTTGTACCATCTGCCGACACACACAACGTGACGAAATCGAAGCCGACGTAACCACCGGCACACCACATCGGCGCATAGCGAAGTGGTACAACGTCGGTGCGAGTTCAGTGCTTCGCCATCGTGATAACTGCATTGGCAAGAAAGCGTTATGGCGATGCCCCGGATGCTACGGCAAGCTGACACAGAAAGCCGCGTATCTCTTCAGGTGTGAGAGTTGTAAGTGCGATTGGGATGCAAGCAGTTGGTTCAAGCGGAAGTCATAGGCGAAAGGTACTCCCGGAGGCTTTAGACTGAGGGGACGCGCGACAGCCCACAGCCCGCCAAGTTTTAATAATTTTTCCAATTTCAACAATTGTACAAACGGTGTCATTTCAAAAGACACCGCCAAAGAGAAAAAGGTACAAATCGAACTTGTACCTTTTTCTCTTTTCTCAATCTAGCAAGATGAAAATTTAGATGGCTTTAATTCTTGCCAAATTCTTGCCGGTACTCCTCCATGTCGTTTTCTGTTCCAAATTTTTGTATCAAGTGAAGTCCTGATTGAATCAAAGCCTTACGTCGGTCAGATGAAAGATTTGAAGAGCAGGCATTAACTGTAGTAGTTATTATTTGAGACTGTGACACACCTTGAAGCTGTTTGTATCCATCTTGCTGAAGAAGTAATAAATCCATCACTTGGTTGGCGAAAAGCAGTAAGTCTCTGAGTCCGTTGTCTGCTAATTGTCGTTGCGTAAATGATCGTAGTTGAGTCATAATTTTCTCCGTTTGAAAAGTCAGTTCATCTCTGACCGTGAAAGTAAAAGCCCTGGTGAATGTTGCAACCACTCACCAGGGCTTTTTCCATTTACTGAATGAAGATGATGGCATCTCCGTCAAAAGTGATGCGTCCTTTGTCATAGGCTTTCGTAATGATCTCCCAGCCAAACATTGAAGCCGCTTTTTCCGTGTTCATCTCGCCTGCGTTCTTTAGTGTGTTCAAAAAGTTAGTCATAAAAATTTCTCCGTGAAAGTATTGTTTTCTTCTGACAGAAATAACTATACGCCCAACGTAGATATATGTCAACAATATTCTTCGCTTGACGAATAGTTTATTATTAAGTAAACTTCTTTCGATATGAATAAAGAATTTCTTACAACTCCTGAAGTAGCTGAACAGCTTGGCGTGAGTATTCGCCGTGTTCAGCAATTTATAAATGACGGTCGGCTTCCATCTCAGCAATTTGGGCGTGAGCATCTCATCAAAGAATCTGACCTTGCCCTTGTCTCCGAACGCAAAGCTGGGAGACCAAAGAAAGTAGTCGAACTGGTAGCGCAACCATCGAAGCCGAAGGCAAAAGCGACGCGATGAAATTTGAATGGTATCCGGCAAAAGCTAAAAGCAACTTGACCAAACACGGTGTTTCATTTGATGAAGCGGCTACGCTCTTTGATGATCCGTTCCAATTTCACTATCGTGATGAGGAACACTCCATCGGCGAACAGCGTTTTATCTGCATCGGCTTTTCGATTCAATTTCGATTATTGATGATGGTCTATACCGAACCAGTCAGAGACACGATCCGCATCATTAGCGCACGAATGGCGAACGCCAGAGAGGAAAAAGATTATGAAGCACAACGTAACTTTACTTGAAGATGATAATTACGATTTAGATGACGACATCGCGCCGGAATACGACTTCAGCCAAATGACGATTGATGTTGAGCGAACGCAACGCTTTCGCGCTCAGGCCAGAGCCAACATGATTCGACTTGCGCCCGATGTAGCTGAAGCGTTTCCCACTTCTGAAGCCGTCAACGAAGCTTTGCGGCAAGTGCTTCGTGAGAAAAAGGCAGCTTAATTAGGATTTGAAAAATGGCGGGTAAACGAACAGGTCAGGTCATTCGGCGCGGTGATAACCGTTGGATGGTGCGTGTCTATTTGGGGCGCGATCCAATCACGGGCAAGCGGAGCTACCACAACAAAACCATTCACGGAACAAAGAAGGATGCTGACAAATATCTCAATAAATCCTTACGTGAAATTGATACGGGGACTTATCACGAAACTGTCAAAATCAGCCTGAGCGCCTACCTTGACCAATGGTTAGCCAATGCTGCCAAACCCCGTCTGAGGGAAAGAACCTATACCGATTATGCCAATTTAATGACGCGCTATGTCAGGCAGCCGCTGGGAGCCAAAAGGCTTGATACCGTCACGCCACTGGACTTGCAGGAACTTTATACAGAGATGCAAAACAGAGGGCTTTCCGCCCGTGTTGTCAGGTATGTTCACGCTGTCTTGAATTCAGCTTTCCAGCAAGCCATCAAATGGGGAATGCTGAGCCGAAACATCTGTCAGATGGTCGAGCTTCCCAAATCACAACGGGGCGAGATGAAGTCTTTTACACCACGCCAGGCACAGGATTTTTTAAAAGTTTGCGGGACAACCAAAGATGGAATGGTTTTCGCCTTTGCGCTGGCGACGGGAATGCGTCCCGAAGAATATTTAGCTTTGAAATGGTCGGACGTTGATTTTGTTTCTGGTCGGATCGTAGTGCAACGCGCCTTAGTTCGTATCGGTCGAAACTGGTCATTTGAAGAACCAAAGACGGCGCAAAGCAGACGAACTATCGTTCTGCCACCAACTACCCTGAAAGACCTGCGAGCGCATCGGCAAGAACAGCTCAAGCACAAACTGAAAATGGGATCAATCTGGGAAGATCATAATTTAGTCTTCCCTTCGATGACGGGAACGCCGTTCCATCATTCCAATTTAACGAAAAGTTACAAACGCATTCTACAAACTGCCGAACTGTCTGGATTCAGGATGTACGACTTGCGTCATTCCTGCGCGACGCTTTTATTAAGCAGCGGGGAAAACGCCAAGATCATTCAGGAACGATTAGGACACGCCAGCGTTGTTTTGACGCTCGACACCTATTCCCACGTTTTGCCGGAAATGCAGAAGCAAGCGTCTGAAAAGCTTGAAAAAATGCTCTTTGAAAATGTTGGCACACTATAGGCACACAAACTAGAAAGTGAAGCTGAGACAGGTAGCTGTAAGTTATTGATTTTAATGGTGGCTCCTGTAGGATTCGAACCTACAACCAAAGGACAGAGAGTCCTATTGTTTTTTCGTCTTATCTCAAGTTGAGATTCTAACAAACAATTGAGCCAACCGATTTAAGTATTACTCGCGCATCACCCGACATCGTGGTTTGGTGAATAAAGAGTCAGTAGATGAATGTGATAACACCCTAATTCTGGAAAAACAAAACAATCAAACTCTAACTACAGGAGACAGAAAAGTATGGGAATGATTAGCGAATTCAAGGATTTTATTACGTTGACCTTGCCGTAGGCGTCGTTATTGGTGGCGCGTTCGGTAAAGTCATCACGTTACTGGTGGACGATCTGCTAATGCCGATCATTGGGAATATGATGGGTGGCGCAAGTTTCAGCGATCTGAAATATACCTTAGCACCTGCGGTCCTGGATGCTGCCGGAAAAGTTATCAAGCCAGAAAACGCTTTTCGGTATGGTAGCTTTATTCAATCCATCGTCAACTTCGTGATTATCGCACTGGCAATTTTTATGGTTGTCAAAGCAGTAAACAAAATGAAGAAAGCTCAGGAGGTCGCGGCTGGCCCTTCACCTGCAGAAGTATTACTCGGTAAAATCCGCGATTTATTGAAGAAATAACCCTGCAAAATCACGCAGACAGCAGAAAAGGGCAGCGATTATCTCGCTGCCCTTTTTTTATTTGCGAAGACGTAAAGTTCAATGAAGCTGAGGGGGAACTACACCAATAATCCCAAAGCTCATAATTGCCGCCTGCTCATCGTCAAAGGTTTCAAAAACTCCCAGCAATTTTGTCACGGTCAGCAAATCTCTGATTTTTTTGGGGAGGTTGAGCAGCTTCAGATGACCGCCCTGATTTTTTGTCGTGGTGTGGCGCGAGATCAATTCTCCAATGCCTGAACTGTCAAGATAAGAGGTCTCGGCGAAATTGAGAATGATTTCCCGGTCACCAATTTCAAGCAAACGATTCACGGTATCGCGTAATTTATTGCTGCCATCACCGATGGTGATTTTGCCACGCAGATCAAGAATGATAATACTTCCGATTTGTCGTTCGCTAATTTCCAGTTGCATCCTGCGTCCCCTCAACAACGGGCGTTGCGGTGGGAGTTAAATTACGAGCTTTGACCATCGTAATCTGCATGCCACCATCGGGATGACGAATCAAATCTACTTCGTCCATAAAAGATCGCATGTAAAGAATTCCGCGACCTGCCGGGTTCAGAAGATTTTCCGGGTCTAACGGATCGGGTAAAGCCTGGGGGTCAAATCCGGCTCCGTGATCCCTGATGACAACTTTTAGAAAGCGAGCAGTCAGGGTGAAACAAACTTCAACAGTTTTTTTCCGGTCATGTTTATTCCCATGTTCGATGGCATTTGCCACTGATTCACGTACGGCAAGATTGACGCGATATTGTTCCTCATCATCAAAATCCGATAACTTGGATAAGTGATCGGCGGACAAGGTGACCACGTCAATTAATTCCAGGTAGCTGGCGATAGTTATCTCGACCACTTTTTCGGCGAGGTTCATAAAGGATAGTTCCTTTGTTGGTAAGCTTAGCATAAAATAATAATTCCCAACCGTTTGGGATGTAACACAGCTATTTTGCCAGTGTCAAGGAAACCAATTTTCTAATGACGAATCATTCACAAAAGTTAGTCACAATTTCTCCCCTTTCTAACCTCCGGGGCGACTTTAAATTACCCGGCGATAAATCCATTTCCCATCGCAGCGCAATGTTCGCGGCGCTTGGTACAGGGACTTCCCGCATCCGCAATTATTCTTCGGCGCGTGATTGTCAAAGCACGCTGGATTGCCTGGAGGCATTAGGCGTCACGATTAAACGTGACGCTGTAATAATTACGATTGCAGGGATCGGTTTGGATGGCTTACAAGCCCCGACCCGCATGCTTGACGTGGGGAATTCCGGCACGACGATCCGGTTGCTGGCAGGCATTCTGGCCGGCCAAAAATTTACGACCGAAATTACCGGCGACGAAAGCATTCAGCGCCGCCCGATGAAACGCGTCATCGAACCATTACAATTATTGGGCGCACAGATTGAGGCGCGAGAAAATAATTTTGCGCCGCTCAAAATTCACGGCGGCAA
>JANMKB010000670.1:0-9704 GCA_031371805.1 Blastocatellia bacterium
ATTCGGTGTCGAGCTACGATTTAGCTGACATCTTGTCAAGGGAGCTGAGGGAGTGTGAGAGGCGCAAGCTTCATCAAAGGATTGAATTTTGCTGCTCTCAGTAACTTAAGCGCAGAGTGGAGATGAAAACTGGAATGAGGAAAAAATATTTTGCGGGGATAGAAATACTGTCCGAGGATTGCCAGCCTTTTGTCATTAAGCTGCCGCTGGGAGATGGACGCTTGCGCCTGCTATCTTCTGCAAGCTATGATCGGCTGATCCAACGTTCACCTGTAATTATTATTTTCCAGAGGTTATTATTTGCTTATGTCACGACCACAAACTCTCGGTGAATTAACAGCAGCAGGCTATCACACACGTTCTGTCAAAGATGAAATTCGGACTAATTTAATCCGCAAAATCAAAAGTGGTGAACCCCTGTTCCCCGGCGTCGTCGGCTACGATGATTCGGCCATTCCGCAAATCACCAATGCTTTACTGGCGCATCACAATTTCATTTTGCTGGGACTGCGCGGACAGGCTAAAAGCCGCATCCTCCGCGCCTTAACTGATCTGCTTGATGCAGAAATTCCCGCGCTGGCCGGTTCTGAAATTAATGATGATCCGCTCGCCCCGCTCAGCGCTTACGGCAGGCAGTTAATCGCCGAAAATGGCGACGCAACTCCCATCAACTGGATTTCTCGTGACGCACGTTTTGTCGAAAAATTGGCCACGCCGGATGTCACCATCGCCGACATCATCGGCGACGTAGACCCGATCAAAGCGGCCCGTGGCGGACATATTCTCGGCGATGAAATGACGATCCATTTTGGATTATTACCACGAGCGAATCGCGGCATTTTTGCGATCAACGAATTGCCGGACTTAGCCGCAAAAATTCAGGTCGGCTTATTCAATATCCTCCAGGAAGGCGACATTCAAATCAAAGGCTACCCGGTACGATTGCCGCTGGATGTGATGTTAGTCTTTTCGGCGAATCCTGAAGATTACACGGCGCGTGGCAAAATCATCACGCCGCTGAAAGATCGCATTGGCGCAGAAATCCGCACCCATTATCCGTCCGCATTAGCCAACGGAATAGCCATCACACAACAGGAAGCCTGGACAAACCGTGGTGAGCAAATTGCGTTGGAAATCCCGCCGGCAATCCGCGAAGTCGTCGAGCAAATCGCCTTTCAAGCTCGCGACGACAAACGCCTGGATCAGCGCTCCGGCGTCAGCCAGCGCCTGCCAATTTCCGTGCTTGAAGCCGTCGTTTCCAACGCTGAACGCCGCGCCCTGCTTAACCATGAACCTGTCGCTTCGCCGCGCATCACCGACGTTTACGCAGCGGCTCCTGCCATCACCGGAAAAATCGAACTCGAATACGAAGGCGAGCAGGTCGGCGCTGATCGCATCACCCAGGAATTGATTCGCCGTGCCTGTGGCGAAGTTTTTATTGACCGTTTCGTCAAAGTTGACCTGCGTCAAATTCTCGATCATTTCAATCAGGGCAAATCCTTAAAATTGGCAGAGATGGCGAGTAATGCCAACGCGCTGGAACAATTCGGCAAAGTCAAAGGCTTACTGGACGCCGTGCGCAGTGGCAGGCTCGAAAGTGAATCCGAAGCGCAATTGATCGTAGGTTGTGAATTATTGCTGGAAGGTTTGCACGCGCAGAAAAAAGTCGCGCGCAGTTTTGAAGCTGGCGCGGCAAGCTATAAACAGGAACGCCAGGACAAACAATCGCGCCGCAATCGTGAGCTTGATGAATGGGGCTTGAATTAAAAGCCGTTCATCAGACGAATTGATTCGGCATGGGAGAAAACGCGGGAGTTTATAAATTTTTGCGAGAATTTTTCTGTCTAAATATTAGTTCAGCAATCGTATAGCAAGCTATGATAAATCAACCAATAAGGAGCCTGCTCTCACTCTGGAATTATGGGTGGCTTGACCATACAGAGTTTGAACTTCCTTCCTGTGACACCTGGCAAAGCATACTCACGGCTTACCTCGAAAATGAAGTCGCGGCAACAGTGCGGTACAAAAGCTGGCAGTTTGCTGAGCATTTATGCTTATGACGCAACCAACCATTCTCATTGCCGAAGATGAAGATTTAATGCGCGGCATCCTCGCCGGATTATTGACCGAGGCCAACTATCATGTAATCTCCGCCGCCAACGCGGAAGAAGCAATCAACCTGTTTACTGCTGAGGCGCCTGATTTAACGATTAGCGACATCAACCTCGGCAAAGTTGACGGTCTGGCGTTGCTTGATCGCATCAAACAAATGAATCCTGATGCATTGGTGGTGATGATTACGGCGTATTCTTCGGTCGAAACCGCCGTCGCCGCCTTGCGCAAAGGCGCTTATGATTACGTGACGAAACCTTTCATCAACGAAGATTTATTGCAAAGAGTTAGGAACGCGCTGCGACAACGAGAGCTGTTTCGTGAAAATCATTACCTACGCCGCGAACTGAAAGCGCGTTACAACTTTGACAATATTATCGGGCGCTCAGATGCGCTGACAGGAATTTTTCGGCTCGTCGAAAAAATTGCGCCAACCAGCAGCAGCGTGTTAATTCAGGGCGAATCCGGGACCGGAAAAGAAATGTTTGCACGTGCGATTCATTACAATTCGCCGCGTGCTGATGCGCCGTTCATTGCGCTTAACTGTGGAGCCTTGCCGGAAAATCTGCTGGAATCAGAATTGTTCGGTTACGTCAAAGGCGCGTTTACCGGAGCGCATACGAACAAAACCGGTTTATTGCGAGCGTCCAACGGCGGTACATTGTTTTTGGATGAAGTTGGAGAAATGTCGGCCTCGCTGCAAGTAAAATTATTGCGCGCCTTGCAGGAACGCGAAGTCACTCCGCTGGGGGCGACGAAACCTGAAGCTTACGATGCACGCGTGATCGCGGCCACCAATCGCAGCCTGGATGAAGAGGTCAGTCAAAATCGTTTTCGCGCCGATTTGTTTTATCGTTTGAGCGTGATTAGTTTCAACGTGCCGCCGCTGCGTGATCGCCGCGAAGACATTCCCTTAATGGTTCGCTTCTTTACCAAAAAATTTTGCACGGAACAAAATGTTGCCGAAAAAAAAGTCAGCGATGAAGCAATGCAACGGCTGATTAACTATGATTGGCGCGGCAATGTGCGTGAATTACAAAATGCAATTGAACGTGCCGTAACACTCAGCGATGAACAAATTGACGAAGCGAATTTACCGCCCAAAATCATTGAAGCAAGGCTCGGAACGAAAGATTTAGCCGGACAAACTGTGACACTGGAAGAATTGGAGCGACGCTATATCTTCGCTACTTTGGCGCACGAAAATGACGACAAGTTGCGGACAGCAGAATTACTCGGCATTGACCTTTCAACGCTTTACCGTAAACTCAAACGTTACGGACGATGAACAATTTTCAGAGGAGAAAAATAGTGTCAGACGCAGGACTAAAAAAAATCACGCGGGCGCTGCTAAGCGTTTCAGACAAATCCGGGATTATCGCATTAGCACAGACTTTAACTAACCATCAGATCGAAATTATTTCGACTGGAGGAACGGCAAAAATCCTTCGTGAGAACAGTATTCCAGTCCGCGATATTTCAGATTTGACGGGCTTTCCCGAAATGCTTGATGGACGAGTGAAAACGCTCCATCCAAAAGTTCATGGCGGAATTCTGAGCATTCGTGATAACGCCGAACATCAGGCGCAAACGCAGGCGCACGGCATTATGCCTATTGATTTAGTCGTCATTAATCTTTATCCCTTTCGGGAAACTATCGCCAAACCTGATGTCACGCTGGAAGATGCGATTGAGAATATAGACATCGGCGGGCCAGCGATGATTCGCTCGGCGTCCAAAAATCACCACGATGTCGCCGTCGTGGTTGAGCCAGGCGATTATGCAAAAATTATTGAGTTGCTGAACGCCAACAAAGGAGCTTTGCCGCTGGAAATTCGTTATGATTTGGCGGTCACAGCGTTTAGCCATACGGCAGCCTATGATCGTGACATCGCCAAATTTTTAGCGCAGGTGAAGCAGCCAAAATCCGACAGTTTGCCCGGCGAACTGACGCTTGAATTGGAGCAAATCAGCAGCTTGCGTTATGGCGAAAACCCACATCAAAAAGCTGCGCTGTATGCAATTTCAGGCAATAACGAAAGCGGTATTGCACGCGCCGAGCAGCTTCAGGGTAAGGAACTTTCTTACAATAATTTGCTGGATTCGGATGGCGCCTGGGAATTGGCGCTGGAAATTTTCCGGGCACAATATCGTGATGCACGTGCCAAAGGCGTGACCGATTTTTCTGCCCTGCCACATACCTGCGCCATCATCAAACACACCAATCCCTGCGGCATCGGGGTCGCGGCTTCAGCGGTTGAAGCCTTCACTAAAGCCAGAGCGACTGATCCGGTTTCGGCTTTCGGAGGAATCATCGCCTGCACGAAAATCGTGGATGAAGAAGCCGCCAAAGCGATGGCTGATTTATTTGCCGAAGTCATTATCGCGCCTGATTTTACTGAGGCTGCGCGGGCAGTGCTGGCAGCTAAAAAAAATCTTAGGGTATTACGCATGGGCGAAGTTGCGATAACCGCGGCACACATTCTTGAATTCCGTCGCATCAGCGGTGGCTTACTTGTGCAGGAAAAAGACGCCGAATTACTTGACGAGGAAAAATTTCAAATTGTCAGTGAACGCAAGCCATCGGTCGCTGAATTAGGGGCGTTGCGCTTCGCCTGGGCAATTTGCAAGCACGTCAAATCCAACGCCATCATTTACGCCAAAGAGGATCAATTAATTGGCGTCGGCGCAGGTCAAATGTCGCGGATTGATTCGGTAAAATTTGGAGCGTTGAAGGCGCAATTACCTCTGGCGGGTTCGGTGCTGGCTTCGGATGCTTTCTTCCCGTTCCGCGATGGAATTGACGAAGCGGCGCAACACGGAATTACGGCGGTCATTCAACCGGGCGGTTCGGTGCGCGATCAGGAATCAATTCAGGCTGCCAATGAACATAATCTGGCAATGGTATTTACCGGGCTGAGACATTTCAAACACTAAAACATTAGTACAGTACAGGGAGCGGTAGCGACCTGGTAGACTCATCAAGTGCGCACCAGGTAAGGACCAAATCGCTACCGCTCGCTGTACTGTATAAAGCGTCCTACTTAAACGGAGCCATATCTCCAGTGCGCGAGATGACCTTTAATGGCTCGCCCTTTTTCTTCAGAAATATCCCGACAGAATTATTCCTGATTTGCGACATAAACACGATGTCGCCATTTTCATTAATCACCGGATTGATAAAGTTATTGAAAATATTTCTTTCGCCCTTCTCCATCCCAGGCACAGCCTTTTCATAAAGCGCAATCGGTTCAATGCCAGCGGCAGTTTTCAAAAATACGCCGCGTGCGCGTCCGGCATAATTTGCGACGAAAACAATTTCTCCTTTGGAATTGACTGATGGCATGGAGAAATCGGTGAACGTCGTCTGTGTATCCGGGACAGTATCACCGCTGCGCGCTACAATCTGAGCCGGACCTTCGCCTTTAAAAAACAGCACCCGCCCATGTTTTTCACCATCAATAAAACCAACAAAAGCGACTTCGCCTTTGTTGTTGATCGCCGGGGAACGATTGCCGAAGCCGATATAATTTGAGCCGGGAATCGGTGACGGTTTGTCCTGCACAGCAATCGCCTCAACCCCGCCTGGACGACGAACCATAATCGCGCCGCCGCCGCTAATCCGACAGAAAAATGCGAGTTCACCGCGCTCGTTAATGTTGGAAGGATAAAAATGCTCGGAATAAATCGTGTCCGTGCCAGCCGGAGACCGTTGTCCGCTGCGCGCTACCAAACTGAGCTTCCCGTTTTCCAGGACGAACATTCCGCGCCCGTCAGGATCAGTATACGTTCCGATAAATGTCAGCACTCCTTTGGTACTCATTGAGGAGTTCGAGAAACCGAGAAAGAGCGAAGGAGTATTGGGAACCTCTTCGCCGATAGTCGCAATTTTTTTAATGACTCCTTTGGCAGATTTGGTGAAGACACCGGAGAGTTTCATATCTTTGGAAACAACCACATCTGACCCGGCAACACGCAAATCAGGCACAGGTTTATCCACTGTCGCAATAAAGGTCACATCGCCATCATCGTTAATCGAAGCTGTCCCCATATTGATGATGGTGGCATTTAAGTTAGGCTCCTTATCTCCTTCATGAATAGAAGTCCACGTTCCATCGTGCCGATAAGTAAAAAAACCTGATCCGAGGGTGTTAGTCTTATCGGTCATATAGCGCCCGATAAAGGCTACATCGCCCTTGTTGTTAATCATAGGGGGACCAAAATTGCCAAGCTGATTCGGCCCTAACGAGACAATAGCCCCAGTCTCAGACCGCTCCACCTTTGGAGTCAGCGCCACTGGCCCGTCATCCTGCTTGTCAGTTTTCGCCGGCGTAGAAGTTTGTCCGGCGGGCGGAACAGATTTTTTTTGTACGGATTGTTGGGCGCTAACGGTTTGATAATCAGCCAGAGCAATCGCTCCGGTAATTGTCAGCAGCAATCCAAAAGTGAGGGATAAACGACGATTTGACATGATAACGGTAAACCTCCAAATAAATGCGTTGTTTGAAATTCTGCGCGTTTGGGATCGGGTGTGAGTGGGCCGCACAGAGAAATTGTTCAAGAACCTATCGTGTACACGCCGGATTCACCAAATAGTTCCAGCAAGTTGTGGGGGCTTTTCTGATTCAATTCCAAAGGTTGGGGCAAAAAACCGGAATGAACTAACCTACTGCTGGCTGTCTTTATAACATAACCAGAATTTACGTTAAAGTGTTAGATAATTAATGGTAAGTGATGAGGGCTTTGGGCTTTGTTTTTTGGTCTTTGGCGAGGCATACGACCAGCATATTTGCCCTCGCGGGACTGCCATCGAAGACAAATTATTTAGGCCGCAGTGCCAAGCCCAAAGGCCAAAACTCAACGACCTGCCAAAGAATATTTTATTGTGGCAGATTCTCGCTTAATAGCCTGAACACATTGCCGCCCATAACTTTGCCGATTTCTGCTTCAGAAAATCCATCGGTCAGCAGCGCGTCGGTAATTTGCACAACTCCGGTAATATCGAAGGGCGCGGTGACGGATCCGTCGTTATCGGAACCTAAGCCAACGTGGTCTATGCCCACGATGCTCACCGCATAACGAATCGCTTTGGCAATGGCTTTGGCATCTGTGCCGCAGGTTGCCGTATCCCAAAAGCCAATCCCAATCACACCGCCGGTTTTGGCAATTCTGCGTAATTGATCGTCGCTTAAATTGCGCGTGTTATTGCAGGTTCCTTTGACTCCGGTGTGCGAAACAATGAGGGGACAGGTAACGATTGCCAGCACATCATCAATTGTGGCGGACGAAGCATGCGCCAGATCAACGAACATTTTTTTCTCTTCCATCCGTTTGATAACGGCTTTGCCAATGGTCGTCAAGCCGCCTTTATTCACGCCGTGCGCGGAGCCGCCAATTTCGGTGTCAAAGAAATGAGCAGGCGACATCATCCGAAACCCTGCGTCGAACATCACATCTACATTTTCGACTTTGCCTTCCAGAACTTGTGCGCCTTCGATACCTAAAAATCCGGCGGTGATACCCGTTTCTTTTTGCCGCCGCAACGCATAATTTGCAAGATCGCGTTTGGTTTTAATCAGGGTTAGCTTCCCGACTGAACTGGCGGCATATTCGTGTAATTTTCGCGCCTGAAATAATGCCCTTTCCTTCAAACTTGTCCACGTTGCAACAGGCCATAAATTCGCAATTGCCAGCAACGTAATGTTATCGGTTTTGTCTTCGTTGAATTCGATATTCAGACCGCGCGGAGATTTGCTGACAATGGTGAACGCCTGCAACGCTACATTACCTTCGATCAAACGCGGCACGTCTACGTGACCGCGCGTGCGGCGCTCCAGCAAATTGCGGCTCCACAACAAAGAATCGGCATGCAAGTCTGCGACAAATAATTGCTGATGCAAGGCTTTGGCTTTTTCTGAAGCCGGATAAGGCGGCGCGGCAATGACCGGATTGAGCGATTTTTCAATTTGTCCCGGCAGAATGGTGAAAAAACCAAGTACCGCCAGAAGTAAAATAATCACGAGGAAGAGCAGGATTTTTTTCATAACATGTGGATGAAACCCGGCTCGCTACGGCTCGCGGTACTGTACCCGGAGCCGTAGCGACGGGGTGATTTTATTTCTTCAGCAAGGGTTCCAACACCTGCCAGACATTTTCGACGACAATTGGCGTTCCCTTTACATTCGGATGAACCCCATCGCCCTGATTAAGGTCAGGTTTTCCCGCGACATTGGTCAGAAAAAACGGAATGAGTTTAAGCTTAAATTTCTGCGCTAAATCTGGAAAGACCTGGTGAAACGCTGTTTGATATTCCTCGCCCAAATTAGTAGGCGCTTCCATCCCGGCCAGAATCACCGTAATTTTCTGCGCCTGGGCCTTGGCGATAATCGCCGCCAGATTATTTTTCGTATTCCGCAGGTCTTGTCCCCGCAACATATCATTCGCGCCAAGTTCCAGAATCATTAAGGTGGCAGCAGAATTTGCGGCTAAAGTTTTCTCAATCCGATTCAACCCGCCACTGGTCGTGTCGCCTGATATTCCAGCATTGACTACTTGATAACTGTAACCCTGTTCATCCAGTTTTTTTTGCAATAATGAGGGATACGATTGCGCTTTGGCTAAACCGTAGCCTTCCGTCAGGCTGTCCCCAAATGCCAGAATGATAGAACGGTGGTCGTCATTTCCAGTCGCCCCCGGAGCCACTGTGCCCGCCGCCTCAGCCTTTGATTCAGCCGTTGTTTCGCCCTGGTTGCGACAGGCAGAAACCCATAAAAGAGCCAGTCCCAGGCTCAATAAAATAAGTGATTTGAATTTGCGATTATTTGTAGGCATAGTGTTAATCCTTTGCTTGACCTGATGAGGTCTTTGGGCTTTGGGCTTGGCACTGCGGCCTAAATAATTTGTCTGCGCTGACAGTACCGCGAGAGTTAATCCGCTGGTCAGGCTGAAGATCTCGCCCGGAACCAAAACACCCATCCGTTACAAATTATTTGCGGTGGTACGAAACAATTACATTTATTTGCCAAAGACCAAAAACCAAAGCCCAAAGACCAAAATTCACCATTTATGATTGAATTATCAAACGTTTCCAAAGTTGTCACCTCCGGTTCCGAAGACCTCACCATTTTACACGCCGTGTCTTTAACCATTCCACGCGGGCAATTTGTTTCCGTGATTGGCCCGTCAGGGAGCGGCAAATCTACGATGCTGGGACTAATTGCCGGGTTGGACAATCCGACCACCGGAGACATTTCGCTCGACGGACAGAATATCACGCGGATGAATGAAGACGCATTAGCCGAATATCGCGGCGCCAAATTAGGCTTCATTTTTCAGTCCTTTCATTTGATCCCCTCGCTCACAGCCTACGAAAATATTTTAGTGCCGATGGAAATTATGGGAAACAGCAACGCCGCCGAACGCGCCCAGAAATTGCTTGACGAAGTTGGCCTGCACGAACGCGGACATCATTACCCTTCACAACTTTCCGGCGGCGAACAACAACGCGTAGCCATTGCCCGCGCCTTTGCCAATGAACCGCCGATTCTGTTAGCCGACGAACCAACCGGCAATCTCGACACCAATAACGGCAC
>JANMKB010000703.1:0-11183 GCA_031371805.1 Blastocatellia bacterium
CGCCACGTGCCAGGGTTCTTCGACATCAAGCAGAACAGGTGCGCCTTTACCGACCGCACAAAAACCACAACGCCTGGTGCAAACATCGCCCGCGATCATAAACGTAGCCGTGCCGCTCGCCCAGCACTCATAAATGTTCGGACATTTCGCTTCCTGACAAACCGTATGCAGGCTCAGGTCGTTAACGAGGTGTTTGATCTGCTGATACTCACCGCCTGTGTTGAGGCGAATTTTCAACCACTTCGGTTTAGGTGCAATTTGTTTCACTGTACTCATAAAGTTGATTATAACCCCTCAGCGCTGGAATCAAAGAGTAAAGAAAGTTAACTTTTTTTGTCACACATGGTTCATTTTCTTTGCGGGATGCCATTCATACTCTGGTTTCATTCTTCGATCCTTCAAAGCAGAAAATACCTCTGTTCCATTTGGATTAAGTTCTTCAATGTCTGTCCAATAAACATTTACAATTTTTTCTAACTGCCAGCGCACCATTTCCCCATAAGGATTCAGGTATGACTCGACATAAGTTTTCGACTCCTTCCAGGCCTTCTTTTCCGCGTCATCAAAGCTGGTAGCTTTGACAAGCAAAATGCGCTCTTCAAAACTTTGCAGCCCCTTCGTTTGATCTTCAACTTGGATCGCATAAATTCCCTTTACCGCATACCAGTCCAATGATTTTTTTGGGCGCTGTTTCTTCTTCCTGATGCCATCAATTTCGAGCAATGAAACATACCAAATATTTTTTTCTCTGAGCAATTTCGAGAGCTGGTTTGCCTGCAAAGTAGCTGTAAACGAAGCGTGGGGTTTGGCTAATTTCTTTGCTATTATTTTCTCAAAGATCGGTAGTTTGATTAATTGATAAAAGTTTTCTTTGAACCATTCAGCACGAATCTTGAGACGTTCCTTCGGTGTGTGGTGAATAATTTCCTGGCAAGGTGCGTTACCCAGATGAACATCAACAGTAATCAAACAAGTCTTGAGCTTAGCTATTTCTGAATCAGACTTAAAGCCAAAATCTTCTTTTCCCGTCAAGTAAGCGGAAGGTTTGCTTTTTGTGTTTTTACTCATTTGGCTCTTTCGCCGATGTTGGCACAGCAATTTTTCAACTTGAATAGAAAAAATCTTAACATCGGGAAGCCTGTCTTAATGCAACTTGATTGCTGCCGCATCAATCGGCGTGAGCACTTCATTTCCTGCGTCATTAAACTCACCTTCCCACCGCGCAACGACGACCGTAGCCAGACAATTGCCAATCACATTTGTAGCTGTGCGTGCCATGTCCATCAATTCGTCTACGCCTAAAATCAGGGCAATGCCTTCGAGTGGCAAGCCGAATTGCGCGAGCGTTCCGGCTAACACAACCAACGAAGCGCGTGGGACTGCGGCGATGCCTTTGGTCGAAAGCATCAACGTCAACAGCATAATAATTTGCTCTTTCCAACTGAGCGGATGGTTGGCGGCCTGGGCGACAAAAATTGCCGCGAGCGAAAGATATAAAGTTGAGCCGTCTAAATTGAAGCTGTAGCCGAGCGGCAAAATAAAGCTGACGATGCGGCGCGGAACTCCAAGGCGTTCCATATTTTCGAGCGCTTTGGGAAAGGCCGATTCGCTGGAAGTCGTTGTGAACGCCAGCATCGCAGGTTCTCTGACTAATTGCAGGAAACGCTTGAACGGCAGGCGAATCATAAATGCGACGGGAACCAATACGATCAGAATGAAGACGCCGAGTGCGCCGTATAAAGTCAGAATCAGCAACCCTAAATTTTTGAGGACGCCAATCCCTTTATTACCGACAGTAACCGCCATCGCTGCGCCTACGCCCCATGGAGCAAAGTTCATGACGAACGCAGTAAACTTGAACATTGACTCCGAAAGCGCTTCGCAAAAAGCAATCATCGGCTTGCCTTTTTCACCAACGGAAGCGACCGCAATCGCAAACATCAAACTAAAGACGACGATCTGGAGTACGTCATTTTCTGCCATGGATTTAATCAAACTGGTCGGAACAATATTGACGATGTGATCCTGCGGAGACATTTTCGCGGCGCGTCCGGCGATTTCTTTGGCTTCGGCGCTCTGTTCACTCGGAAGATTTACGCCTGCGCCCGGCTTGGTGATATTGACGGCAGCCAGACCGATAACCAGCGCCAGCAAAGTCGCACAAGTAAAGTACGCCATCGCCTTCATGCCAATGCGTCCAACGGCTTTGATGCTGCCTGCTCCGGCGATCCCGACTACCAGCGTCGAGAAAATCAGCGGAGCAATGATGACTTTGATGAGGCTCAGAAAAATACGGCTCAGGACGCGCACCCATTGAATGGTTTGTTCTTTGGCGTACGGATTATCATCAAGAAAAGTGTGAATCAGGAAACCAACCAAAACACCAACACCAAGACCGACAAAAATTTGTTGCGTGAGTGAAAGCTTGAATTTATTGGGCATAAGAATAGGGAATAGAGATCATAGAATAGAGGCTGGAGCTTAGGAGCCAGGAATTAGTTGATAATTGTAATAGAAATCTCGATAGTGAGTTTCTGTAAACTATCCCCTGCTCCCTAACCTTTATCCCCTTTCTTCACCATCTCTCTTTCAAATACTTCACCGAAATGCCTGGCGGTAATTTCGGCTACGGTTTCAGTTTCGATTTTAGTTCCGAGAATTTTCTCGAATGAAGTTACGCCGTGCTCCTGAATCCCACAAGGGACAATCAGCTTAAAATATTCAAGATCGGTCGTGACGTTGAGGGCAAATCCGTGCATCGTGACCCAGCGCGAAAGGCGAATGCCAATCGCCGCCAGTTTGTCATCACCGACCCAGACGCCGATATGTTCGCCTCCGCGTGGCTCGGCTTCGACGCCGAAATCACGGACCGTTCGGATCAGGACTTCCTGAATATTTCGGACGTAACGACGCACGTCTTGTGCGTCAGGAGCTAAGCTGATGATGGGATAACCGACGAGCTGCCCTGGCCCGTGATAAGTGACATCGCCGCCGCGTCCAGTCTCAAACAATTCGATCTGTTTTTCAGTTCGCGTTTGTTCGTCAACCAGAATATTTGCGCGATTAGCGGCGCGACCAAGTGTAATTACGTGGGGATGTTCAAGCAAGAGCAGCGTGTCAGAAATTTCATTTCGCTTGCGGGAATCGTGCAGGGATTGCTGTAACGCTAAGGCTTCAGCGTAGGCAGTGCGACCAGGATAACGATATTCGCAAATTCGCATTTCACAATATTGTCAGAGCGCAGCTACAACAAAATTTCGCCGAGCAACTCCACAACAAAATGGAACGCTCGGCGAGATAGAAACTAATTATTTCTTTACACCAAACCTGAAAAATCCGTCGTCTCCAAAGTCGTTCTCATCAATGCCAGGAATTGATCACCGATAGCGCCATCAATGATGCGATGGTCAAAGGACAGGCTCAGCACACCGATATGACGGATCGCAATGACTTCACCCTCAGACGTATCCATCACCCACGCACGTTTGTGAATGCCGCCTACACCGAGGATGGCTACCTGCGGCTGATTGATGACGGGAGTCGCCGTTAACCCACCGTACAAACCAAAATTCGTGATGGAGAAAGTTCCGCCTGAGACTTCATCCGGCTTGAGTTGTTTGCCGCGAGCACGACCAGCCAAATCATTCGTCGCACGCGCCAGACCAAGCAGATTCATTGAATCAGCTTGTTTGATGACGGGCACAATCAAGCCCCAATCCAGCGCGACTGCGATACCGATATTGATGTCCTGTTTGTACACAATATTGTCGCCATCAACCGAAGAATTGATCACTGGTAAAGCCTTGATAGCATCAACTGCGGCTTTGATAATAAACGGCATAAACGTGAGCTTCGTGCCATTTTGCGCCTCGAAATTTTTCTTCACGCGATCCCGCAAACGCGCAATATTGGTGAAGTCAACTTCAAAGAATGTTGTGACATGTGCTGAAGTCTTACGACTCAAAATCATGTGATCGGCGATGGATTTGCGCATCTTCGTCATCGGCTCAACCTTCACACGCTCGCCTGGTGTAAACACCATCGCAGGCCTGGCAGGAGCCGCAGGTGCAGCTATTGGCGCAGCTATCGGCGGCGGAGCCACGACTGGCGGAAGTGCAACGGGTGCAACTGCCGGAGCCGCCGTCGGGTTTTGAATGTAACCAAGAATATCGTTTTTAGTGACGCGCCCGGAAATGCCTGTGCCAGCCACGGCAGCAATATTGATACCGTGTTCTTTGGCGATGTTGCGCACGACGGGCGAAGATTTGATACGACGTATTTCTTCTACCGAGCCAGCCGTAGCAGCGGCAGCCGTCACAGGTGGTGTTACTGGCGGCGGTGCGACAGGAGCCGGAGCGGCGTCAGGTGCAGGAGGCGCTGTCGGGGCAGATGGAGCCGCCATCCCAGCTTCACCGATGGTTGCAACGACGGCATTGACGGCAACTGTTTCGCCTTCCTGCGCCACGATGGCGAGTAATGTTCCGGCGGCAGGCGAGGGAATTTCCGCGTCTACTTTGTCAGTCGAAATTTCAAATAACGGTTCATCACGCTGCACTGTGTCGCCAACTTTTTTCAACCATCGCACAATTGTTCCTTCGGCAATTGATTCGCCAAGTTGTGGCATTACGACACTGGTCGCGCTGCCACTTGCTGCTGGTGGAGTGGCAGGTGCTGGAGGCGGTGCAAGCGGAGGCGCAGATTGTGCGGGGACGGGCGGTGCGGATGGCGCAGGTAGTTCTGCGGGAGGTGGCGTACTAATGCCAGGTGAAGCTTCTGCCAGTTCGGGTTTTTCTCCCGCTTCGCCAAGTTGTGCAATCACGGAATTGACGTTAACGGTATCGCCTTCGTTGGCCAGGAGCGCGAGAATTGTTCCGGCGGCAGGCGAGGGAATTTCCGCATCTACTTTATCGGTCGAAATTTCCAGCAATGGTTCATCGCGCTGGATGGTATCGCCAACTTTTTTCAACCATCGCACAATCGTTCCTTCGGCAATTGATTCGCCAAGCTGTGGCATTACTACATCTGTAGGCATTGATCTCTCCTGATCGTAAAGCGGGCAGACTGCCCGCGTTTGAGGCTTCCGTCACCGGATAATTTAGTATTACCGTGCCTCTGATTGCGGGCTGGCAGCCCGCATTACATTTCGTTACATGTTAAGCGCCATTCCGTGAACGTCTTCGGCAGCTTCCATCATCGCTTCAGCCAGCGTGGGATGCGCGTGCATAATATGTCCAAGTTCTTCGGCAGTGGCTTCTAATCCTAATGCCACAGAAGCTTCGGCTAACAAATCCGTCGCGTGCGGGCCGATGATGTGAACGCCGAGAACTTCATCGTATTTCGCATCAGACACGACTTTGATAAAGCCGTCAGTTTCGCCAATGATTTTGGCTTTGCCCAGCGCCGAGAATGGAAATTTCCCAACTTTGACTTCGTAGCCCTTTTCTTTCGCTTTGGCTTCCGTCAATCCGATGCTGCCGACTTCGGGATGGCAATAGGTGCAGTTCGGGACAAGGTTGTAATTAATCGGGCGCGGATTTTTGCCAGCGATGTGTTCCGCCGCAACGCAACCTTCTTTCGCCGCTACGTGCGCCAGCCACGGAGTCGGAACGACATCGCCAATCGCATAAACATTCGGCTCTGCGGTGCGCATAAATTCATCAACTTTGATGTACCCGCGCTCAATTTCCAGTTTCGTTCCTTCGACTCCTAAACCGTCGGTCACGGCGCGTCGTCCGGTTGCGACCAGTAAAGTTTCGCAGGTGATTTTTCCTTCCTTACCTTTGCCGTCAAGATAGGTAATCTCGACATTATCCTGATTAACTTTGGCTGACTGAAAACGTGTGTCGGTCAGCACATTGATTTTACGTTTTTTGTAAACACGATTGAGTTCTTTGGAAACTTCTTCATCTTCAATCGGCACAATGCGCGGCAGCAATTCCATGACGGTTACTTCTGTCCCAAAATGATTGAAGACTGAGGCGAATTCGACTCCGACTGCGCCTGCTCCCAGCACCACCATGGATTTTGGAATCTGGCGAATTTCCAGTAATTCATCGCTGGTGACGACGCGTGGGGAATTGACTTCGAGGCCAGGCAACAAACGCGGTGCTGAACCAGTGGCGATGATGACATTTTTGGTGTCAATGCTCTGCACCTTGCCTTCGTTATCGGTGACATTCACTTTGCCTTTGCCCGCGAGCGATCCGGTTCCTTTAAAAACCGTGATTTTATTTTTTTTCATCAGGAAGGCGACGCCTTTAGAAAGTTGATCCACGATTTTATTTTTGCGCTGATAAACCTGCTCAAAATTGATTTTAAGCTCGGCAACTTCGACGCCAAACTCCGCTGCATGTTTGACCGAATCCGCCAAATACGCCGAGTGTAAATATTGTTTGGTTGGAATGCAGCCGCGCAACAGGCACGTTCCACCCAGGTTTGGATCACGTTCGACGATAGCGGTTTTAAGTCCAACTTGTGCGGCCCGGATCGCGGCTGAATAACCGCCCGGTCCCGCCCCGATTATTGTTACATCAAATGTCTCTGACATGGTTTTCCCTTAGCGGCTAGAGCGCAAGCTGCCAGCTTGCGACTGATCTTACCGTTTAAAATTAAGCGCAGGCTGGCAGCCTGCATTACAAATAATGATTGCCATAACTGAAAATAGCTGTAAAAAGTGTCAGGAATTAAATCGGGATGATAATAGGCAGGCAACCAGTTTGCAAATGAGACTAGGCAATCAGGTTGGCAACAGTTGATGATATAAGCTGATTTCTGCTGATAGAACCAAGTTATAAGGGCAGGGGAAATTTTTCCCCGCTTGTGGTTGCCGAGCTATTCGTGGTTATGCGGCAGGCCGCGCCGGTCACGATCTGAATTTGTCGTTGACTGATAACTCGCACATCTGGACCAAAACGAGCAATATCATGGCGCAGGGGAGTTGCTCCATTTCCGGCAACGGTTTCAGTATCAGTTTACCGTATCTGGATTCTGCCACGCCTGGTACCCGGACAGGCGTGACCGCCCAATGGCACATGCCTCACGTTCAGTAGCGCCGGGCAGTGTCTGGAAATCCGTGATCGCAATGGCAATCTGATTACTGCCACTTATGATCCGAACTTTGATTATCTGGCGAAAATCACCGACACGCTGGGGCGCGAAGTGACGTTTGAATACAACCCGTATTTTGATTTGTTGGACATTAAGTAAACCCGCCGCGATGAAAATAACATTTCCGTCACAGTGACGCTGGCGCACTTTGGGTACGCGGATATTACGCTCAATACGAATTTTAGTGCGGGCAGCGATATGGCGAATGGCGATTTTGATCGTGCCTACAATTATGATCACCTGGGGCGTGTCATCTCAACGTTGACTGGCCCGGAAGCCAGAGACCTGGTTAATCAAACAAATTCGGCATAACCCACCGGCCCATATAAACATTCCTATAGCTGGGATCATGGGAGCAAACAGACTGCAAAAACAGGGTGATATTGGACGCAGCCAATCAATCTCGGCTTTTTGTACATTATCGCTCTTCCAGAAGTTTACCTATCAATGCAGCGATCTGTAGAACGAAAAGAGCGCACTGAATGCTTCTCAACATAAACAATTCTTCTCCGGGTTGATGGTGGAATAGAAATCGCTCAGATGATAAGCGTGATGGTGGGCTTCGAGTGGCCCCAAAGGCAACTCTGAGGTGAATAGTAAGGCAGGATATACCAGGCAACAGTGACGTACCTGTCACTTGGATTAGAACTTCGCCCCAATCCGAAGCAGTTGTTTTTCTAATACCTCGAAATCTTGCAGGTAAATGGCTCGCGTCGCTTTGATCTCTTGCACGATCTCACCTGCTGATGCACCGCCGACCCATAATTCTATTGTTTCAGGCAGCAATTCCGCAATGCTACGCAATGATTTAAGCGACTCTTGCGGATTAACCGCGCCCTTTAATCCGAGTACAACGACCTGCGCCGATGTCTTCCTGGCGGCATCCACAATTTCCTGAACAGGAAGATCAATGCCTAAATACGCGATGCCCAATCCGCCCACAACAGCCAGCGCGGCGGCGGATAAGATTCCAAATTCATGCCTTTCGCCACTGAGGGTAGCAAATAGAACGGTCGTTGAAGTTTGCGTTCGGGTGTAGAGGCGAACCAGAGTTCCGAGCAGATTGCGGATCGCGGAAGAGACCATGTGCTCTTGCGCGATGGTCAGGCTGCCTTGATACCAACGCTCCCCGATTTGCTCCATCAATGGGGTCAGCGTTTGTTGCAGCAATTCGCGGGGTGGCACCAAGGTCGCCAGCCGACTTATTTCTCGGTCTATCGCGGCGTAATCAAACCGTTCAATCGCCAACAGCAACGTCTGGAGATCAGGCTGTAAAGCATTCGCGGGCACAACGAGCGCCTGTTTAGGCGGAGCTTTCAACGTCACAGGCCGTTCGAGCATCGCCTCAATCTGCTGATTGGGCAATGGCGCAAGCTGGCTGATCGAATGACCACGATCTACGGCTTCTCGCAACAAGGTTAATCGTTCAATGTCGGCCTCATTGTACATTCGCCCGTGTCCGTTACGATCCGGGGTAATGGCCTGATAGCGGCGCTCCCAGGCACGTAACGTATCCACGCTCAGCCCGGTCAACTTTGAAACGGCTCGTATTGGATATTTCAAATTACTCATATCTGCTGTCTTCGCTCAACTGACGGATTCTAACCTGTCTACGGCAACAAACATAGATTCACATTGGAAAATTGTGCGTGTTTCTGTTTTCAGGTAAGAGAGTGAATGAGGAATTGAGCGTGTAAAGCCTCGGAGAGATTTGATTGAGCTTTCACCGCTGTACTTACTCACCAGCTGGTTTACCTATAAATCCTTTGAACTGGCTTTCTCTGGCTGACTATACATGCTGCGCATTTCGATGATGGTATAAAGCAAGCCACTACCAAGCAGCAGAATAACCAATACGCCCACTGTAAAAATCGTTGTATTAGACATTTTATTTGCCTCCTATCTTGAGTTTGAAGTAATTCCCCAGGGCAAGAATTGAAGGCACCCAAATACCCACAAAAATACCCGCCTCCTTGTCAGGATTTCCAAAGAGTCCGAACCAGAGAGAGATGGAAAAAAGAAATGAGATAAACGCAGCGCTCAATATCAAATAGTCTGATTTTCTAAACATAAGTGTTTCCTGTTTGGTCAATTAACCCTGGACGCCAGGGCATCATTTATTCGGGTGCGCTATCGCCAGTATCACTTGCAGTGGCCGCAGCTCAAGTGGCCTAAGCCCCAGCAACCAGGATGCAAGGCTTGGTCGAACTCCAACGCCAAGCCTCGCAATCATCCTGCCACTCAACTGAATTTCCAGTTGCAGATCACCGTGTGCGAGCAACGCCATCACACCACCAAACCAGTTTCTACGGTCGTGGTGCGACCGCCAGGCCTTGCATAGTTCGCGCCCCGTTTGAAGGTTTGGAAGCGCAAGGGTGATGAGCCGGCCATCCGCTTGGACGTTAAGCGTGTTGCCTGCTATCGAGACACACAGGTCAGTAGTGATGTCGAGTGGTTTTGCCATGAACTTTACGCTGGGGACTGATCTCGTGTCCGAATTTTCATCGTGCCATTGACCTTCCACATGGCATGCTCAGCTTGAGCTCCGGCATTACTCGGAACCAGAACCTCGAGGTTCTCAAACTGGTAGGTGATTTCTGCGCCGCGACCGGTGAGTTTATCGTAAAGGCCTATCGCCAAGTCCGGCCAGCTAGTTGCTTCTGTGTTCTTATCGCTCATCGTGTTTCCTCCGAAAAATGTTAGGGTTAATAGTTAGCCTGGTCATCGTTCTTAAAGAACCAGGCTGTAAATAAAAAGGTGTCAAGGTTAAAGGCACACATCCCAAATGTGCTGATGCGCTCTGGCGGGTTCATCGTGGGCGGACAGTAGCTAATCCTCCGTCAATGCCCAGGACTTGCCCGGTAACCCAACGCTGTGCGGGATCAAGCAACCACGCCATTGCCGATGCCACGTCGGCAGGTTCGCCAATTCGCCCCAGCGCGTGCATCGCGAGCGAACCTTTCAGCGCTGCGTCATTTTCGGTGATGCGCGCCGTCAGCGAAGTGCGTACCAAACCGGGGGCCACGCAATTCACTCGTATGTCACGGGGAGCATAAGAAGCGGCAGCGGAAAGCATCAGTCCAATGATGCCCGCTTTCGCCGCAGCAATCGCTTCATGGTTGGCCAGACCGATGCGGGCGGCGGCGGAAGAAACCAGCACGATAGACCCACCGGTTCGCATCATCACGCGGGTGGCCGCCCGTACAGTTTCAAAGGCTGACCCCAGATTGGTAGTCAGTGTGGCAGACCATTCCGCTTCTGTCGTCAGATGAGCGGGCTTGAGCAACAGTGAGCCGATGCAATTGGCTACGCCATCAATTCGTCCGTAGCTTGCAACGGCCTGGTTAATGCACTGTTCTATGGACTCAGGCTGTGTCACACCCAAAGTGAAGGTCTGCGCACCCGTTTCTTCGGCAAGCGCAGCCAGCTTTTCAGGCGAACGTCCTGCCGCCAGGAGCCTTGCGCCCGTGGCAGACAGGCGGCGACATAACGCGGAGCCAATGCCGCCCGTAGCGCCGAGAACGACGTAAACCGACGATTGGCTTGGATTATTTAACTCATTCGTGTTCATTATTATCCCTTGCCTATCCTTGCTCTCGCTCCCGCCCTGTGGCGGCAACAATGCCGCGCAGCATGCCTGCAAAAATGAATTGATGCAGTGGGAAAAGAAGGTACCAATAAAGCAATCCCGATAATCCAACCGGATCAAAAATTGCTGTCTGGCGAATGGTGGAAACCGAGGCGTCTCCCTGCACTTCAAATTCTAACCAGGCTTTGCCCGGCACCTTCATCTCCGCCGCAAGCCGCAGCAAATGATCTGGCTCAAAAGCTTCGACGCGCCAAAAATCCAGCGTAGCGCCAACGCTCGGCCATTCGGGGTCGAGCCGACCACGGCGCATGCCGACGCCACCAACCAGCAGATCGAGAAAGCCGCGCAGTTGCCACAACCAATCGCCGTAATACCAGCCCGTTTTGCCACCAATTCTGCGGATCGGCGCAAAAGCGCAGGCGGGCGGAACGTTAATCTGTGCAATCCGCGAGTCCACGATGCGAGCGCCAAAACGGGCGCCCCCCCA
>JANMKB010000746.1:0-6573 GCA_031371805.1 Blastocatellia bacterium
TTAACGCCAAAACTCACGCTGAATTATGGCGTGCGCTATGAATACGCGACGCCGCCCGTCGAGGCCGACAACCAGTTCGCCAACTTCGATCCGAAGACGGGCACGATCCTGTTCGCCAAAGACGGCAGCCTGTTCGAGCGCACGTTGATTCAACCCGACCGCAATAACTTTGCGCCGCGCTTCGGCTTCGCCTATTCGCCAACGAATCGTTGGGTCATTCGCGGCGCGTATGGAATCTTTTATAACCACTCGAATCGGCAAGGCCGCGAAGGCTTGCTCGGCTTCAATCCGCCGTTTCTCGTGGACAACACGATCAGCGTGTCGGGCAGCAATTTGACCAGCGCCGCCGCAATCTTTCGCTTGCAGGACGGCTATCCGAGCGGCTTGCTTGATCCGACGAAATTGAGCGCCACCGTTGGTCGTCGCGCGCAAGATAGCAATCAGCGCACACCGTACATCCAGCAATGGAATTTGGGGATTCAGCGCGAAGTCGTCAAAGACCTGCTGCTGGAAGTCGCGTACGTCGGCAACAAAGGCACAAAGCTCGCAGGCTTTCGCAACGCCAATCAGCGCGCGGTCGTCATCAACGCGACAACCGGCGCGGCGACCGCAGGCACGCGGCCTTTCCCAACGCTGGGCGACATTCAATTCCTCGAAAACCGCGTACTGTCGAATTATCATTCGTTGCAAGTGCGCTTAGAAAAACGCTTCGCGCAAGGCCTCACGTTTCTCGGCAGCTACACGTGGGGCAAGGCGTTGACCGAAGCGCCCGACCATCTTTCGACCAGCGGCGCAGGCGCAGGCTTTGATGTCGGCACGTTCCGCGAACCGCAAAATCCGAACAATCTGAAAGCCGAACGCGGTCTGGCCGAATTCGACATCAAGCATCGGTTTGTAGCGAGCTATGTCTGGGAACTGCCGTTTGGACAAGGGCGACGATTCGGCAGCGATGCGGGCGCGGTGTTCGATGCGCTGCTCGGCGGCTGGAACGTCACGGGCATTCACACGTTCCAAAGCGGCTTGGGGCTAACCGCGATTCAGACCGGCGGCGGCGTGTTGAATTTAGGCAGCGAACGACGCGGACGTCCGAATTTGATTGGCGATCCGAAAGGACGGCAGACGATTGACGAATGGTTCAATCGTGCGGCATTTGCGGCGACTGACCCGACCAAAGGAATCGTCTTTGGCAGTTCCGGCATCGGCGTGATGCGCGGCCCCGGCCTCATCAATTTCGATTTCACGGTGGCGAAGAATTTTCACTTGAGCGAGACGCGCTATTTCCAATTTCGCACGGAGTTTTTCAATGCCTTCAATCGTGTAAACCTGGGTTTGCCAAATCTGAACGTCGCCGACAACGCGTTCGGGACGATTCGCACAACAGCAACCCCGGCGCGGATTATTCAGTTTGCGCTGAAGTTTTATTTCTAACCCCAACCCCAAACATTCAGGAGGAATTTATGTTCAGAAAAAATTTATCGCATCTTCTCATTGGCGCCTTGCTGATGTCCTTGTTTATTGTGCCTTCCGCCTTTGCCAAAACCAAAGAAGAGAAAGCTGCCGAATTTGCGGCGAAAGTCAAAACCGAAATCGCCAAACTCGGCACTGGCCCGGACGTGCGCATCGAAGTGAAGTTGCGCGATAAGACGAAGCTGAAAGGCTACATCAGCAAAGTCGGAGAAGATTCATTTGTTATTGCTGATGTAAAAACCGGGGCGGAAACCAATGTGCCGTATCCCGCTGTCACGAAAGCCAACGGCAAAAATATGTCTACTGGAGCGATTGTCGCCATCTCGGTGTTGGCTGGGGTGGGTGTTGTGCTTATCGTTTTATGGATCATTGCGGCGAACTACTAAGCCATAAAAATATTAGGCATAGCAGGTTTAGCCAACCAGCTACGTTTGTAGAAGTGTAGGGATTTAGCAAAATAAACTGAAGGCCAAACTACCCTGAAAAGACCTGCAATTTAGGCGGGTTCGGGATACGTGTGCCTGCTCGGAGGAATAGAAATGCTCGACATTCGTGTGGCAACGACGCCAGAAGAATTGCACGCCATTTAGCAGACGAAGGTGAAGCCCGTGATTACGGCATCAACCACGCAGAATTTACAGCACGAAATATTAAGCAGCAGGAAATGGCTGCTTGAACAATTAACCAAAACCTCAACCATAGGAGAAAAATCATGCAACGAATCACCATCGCAACTCTCACGTTTGTTTTCGCCATCGGCATATTTACACTGGCTAATTACAAACTCACAACGAACAACACAGTCCAAGCCCAAAGCAATAAGCAGGCGCAAACCATGCACGAAGAATCACACAGGTCGCGCTGTTCCAATCGCACGGGCAGCGGCACGTATGGCTATCAGATGAATGGCTCCATCGTAGGTGTTGGACCATTTCTGGTGAATGGGCTTTTTACTGCTTATCCCGACGGAACCAGCAACGCGAAAGTGCGTCTGACCATCAATGGACAAACGATTCCGGCGACCGGAGTCAATGGCACTTTTACGACGAATGACGATTGCACTGGCTCTGGCACATTCCTGGTTCCTGAGCTACATCAGCAGATACTATACAATTTCATCCTCACCGATGATGGCGACCAGATTACGTTGATTAATACCAATCCAGGCATCGTGTTGCAAGGTCACGGCAGGCGCATCGCTCCGGCATGGCACGCACCACGCTGCGATAATCGAATGATTGTCGGGGATTACGGCTATCGGTTGGAAGGTAGTTTGCCCGGCGTTCCCAGCGTTGCGGCGGCAGGATTATTGACGCATACATTGAACGGAAAAATCAAAGGCTTTGATGCCGCCAGTTATAATGGTGGGCAAGTCCCGCGCCGCGATTATGAAGGCACATACAAGCTGAACAGGGATTGCACCGGAACAGGAAATTACAAGGATTCGTTGGGCAATACAGTGAATTATGTTTTCACGGTCGTAGATGGCGGCAACGAGATTTTCCTGCAAGGTGCGAATGGCGATGGGGATAATGTTTTTGGTGTTGCCAGGCGCTTAAAATAAGGTTGTCAGTGCAAAGATTCGGCGTATACTAAACACGGTTTTTAGCTAAATTTTCAGTTTACAATCTGCCGGCAGCCACTCCCATCAATCGCATTTCAATTGAGGTGGAGCGGATTATTTTTAACCTCAGCAACTTCGTAGCTTAACTGCGGACTTGCGCATATTTTTGAAAGGAAAATTTCTATGACGCGACGAATACTCACCTTCGTTGGAATGGTAATGATGACGGGCTTACTTAGCCTTAATACAACGGTGAAGGCTGGTACGATTACCTTTAGTGGAACTGGTTCGGGGATTTCGGTTCCCACCACAGACCCATCAAAACCCGCGTTTGACTTTCTGGGCAAAGGTACAGCCGTGACATCATTTGGAACGTTTACTTTGGTGGAAGCTGGCTCTGTCAATTTCGCTATTACGAATCCAGACGGCACCAGCCCAAACAAAGGAACGTTCACGTATAGTTTGCCGAATGGCGATAGTTTCAGCGGAACCTTCGTTGGCACAATTGCGCAGCCCAATCAACAGGGCGACACGTCCTTTGCGTTGACGTATACGATTACAGGCGGAACCGGGATTTTTGCCGGAGCGACAGGGACAGGATCAGAAATTGGCCCTTTAAATGCGGTGACAGGAGTATACACAGACAAAGTGACCTTCACGATTACCGCACCGGGCTTGACTGCGCCTGTGCCAGAACCAGCGACGATGTTGTTGTTGGGAACGGGACTCGCGGGACTTGTAGCGAAGGCAAGACGGCGGCGGAAAAGAAATGTTGAGGGATAGGGGATTAACCTACGAATGTGGGTGGCAGCATAAAGCCTGGGGTTTCGCGCTCGCGCGCTCCACCTCAGGCTTTATGCTGCCACCCGCGTCGCGGGCTAAAAAATCCCACTGAATTTTGAATCTACGTTACTTCACCTTCTCAACCTTTAAAACTTCCTTCAGCACATCTTCATTTGAAGGACGCTTTTTATAATCCACTTCAATAAATTTCCATTGAACATTGCCTTTGCGATCAATCACAATGGTTGCCGGATGTGGCATTGGGCGTTTGGCTTTGTCGTTGAGTAAACCGTAACGATCAATGACGCGATGGTCGGCGTCGGAGAGCATCGGATAATCTACGCCGGGTTCGTTTTTAAGTTTGTCACGCATGACCTTAGCTTTGTCGTGCGGGTCTACGCTGACGGCGAGGATTTCGACTTGGGCTTTGGGTGTTTCTTTGAGCAATGATTTCAGCTTTCCAAGCTGAGTCGCACAATACGGTCACCAGTAGCCGCGATAAAAAACCAGTACTACAGATTTCTTGCCACGATAATTGGAAAGCGTGACGGCTTTGCCATCCTGATCTTCCAGTGTGAAGTCAGGCGCTTCAGCGCCAATGTTGATGCGGGTCAAATCAGATGACGGCAGTTGCGTTTCATCTTTTGGGCCAAGCTTAGTTTGCGCGGTGACGAGCACGGCGCAGATTGCAATCAATAAAAATATTTTGAGATTTTTCATAATTCCTCCGCAATGTATATGTCACAGAGTGTTTGGATTATTCCCGATTAGCTTAACAAAATTCGGGAAGATGGCGCTACTTGAAATCATTGTAGTGCAAAATCGAATTGAAGAGCATTCCGAATTCGCCGTGATTCGTCCAGCGATAGCACGGGTTGGTAGCGAACATCAGGATGCGACCTTTGCCGACCGGAACGTCTACAATCGCCGGGCGATTCGTGATTTCGGTTGCGCCTTTCATCAATCCGCTTAGCACGGCTTTGTCGCCGCCAGGAAATTTCATCAACACCTGTTTGGCGCGATCTGTTTCCGGCACGTTCAGCAGCGGCCCATTCGCATAACGCACGGGAACTGTTTTCTTATCGTAGCCGTAAAAAATCGGATGCGTCGGGTTTAAAATTTCGGCTTCGACAATCGGGCCGGGCGCGTAAAATTGTGGCGAAGTCCGACCGGCATCAATCGTGCGCGTCAGTCCAAATTCAGTCGGGAAAAAGCTCGCCGTGCCGAGCGTGATGAGCAGGCCGCCGGAGTTAATAAATTTTTCAAATTCGACTACGCCGGAGAGTCCCATGCCACCTGTAATGTCTTCGGATTCGCCGTACATTCCCATCGTTTTGAATTTGTCAGATTTTGTATATGCGAGCGGTTTGCCTTTGGATTCAATGTCAAAAACGATGCGCTTGCCGCTGCCACCCTGATTCGGCATGAGGATGACATCGTAAGAATTGCGCAGTTCACCTTTCTTCACACGTTCTTTGTAAATCAAATCATATTGCACACCAAATTGATCAAGCGCGTGTCGCACCCAACCAACTTCCTGTGTGCTGCCCCACGTTGAATAAACAGCGAGGCGCGGCAAATCTACGTCGTGCATCGGAACGTCCGGGATTTTTTCGGCGTACTTATATTGAATTTCATTACCGCTTAACGCGTCCAAAATTGCCTGCTGGATATTATTTCCATTCTGCCTCAGCGGGATAATAAACGAACCTGCGGCGATTGTTTCTTCGCCTGTTTTGTAAGATTTTTCGGAGGCCTGCACCTGAAATTTCTTCAGTCGCAGACGTAATGTAATCATGCTATTCGACCCATAATTTGGAATTACGATTGCTGTTGCATCAGGGTTGGGCTTAATCAAAGCTGTAAATAATAAGCCCGAAGAATTATTATCAGCCTGAATATTCAGGATTGCTTTGTCCGCAATTTCAACGATTTTTGTTTGCGTCATCAAGCCAAGCGACCATCCGGTATCGTCATAAGTTCTCAAATTCGGATCAGGAAATACTTGTTTCTCAAGCAGAATTTTAGCCAGCCGACCATACGGTTGATCCAGCTTCACAATGAATGACCGCGCAGGGAAAGTGCCTTCATTGAGCTTGATTTCAGAACTGATAATTCCGACTTCAATGCCTTGCTGTCGCAACATTTGAACTACCAGTTTGACTCGCGTCATATCTTCGTGAGGAGGAATGATATAACCAAACGGTGCTTTCATTTTCCCGTCTTCAATTGAGTTGCGCGATTTCTTATAAAAATTTTCCAGCACAACTTTTGGAAATTGCGAAGTCAATTGCAACGCGCTCAGTACGCCCGTTTCCATATAATTCGTGTTATTACGCATTGACCAGACGACTTCTTTGTATGGCGGCAAAGGGCGATACCATTCGCGGGAAGTTTGGCCTGCGCCTTCGGGTGGAGCGACTTTGCGCTTCATGGTATTCGCTCCGCCGTTGCCGAACGTTTCATACATCCGCAGCATGCCGTTGTGATTCGAGGCCATAAAACCGAGGTAGCCAGGCGACCACATGTCTACGAAACCATGCGTCCACACGCCGGGCATCCCGTACTTGATCATCTGCGACATTTCAAAATTTGAGAACCACGGCAACTCGCCGTACAGAATCGGATCAAGCGTCGGATTTTGCGGCGCTTGTCCGCTGAACGTGTACATAAACGGCACGGATTCATGCAGGTCATGCACAATCGGCGCGTGCCAGTTCAGGTACCAGTCAAGACTCGCTTTCATTGTGACTTGCGAA